>CALBLB010000340.1 GCA_937896115.1 uncultured Succinatimonas sp. | reverse complement strand
AACCCCCAAATCTTTTTGACTTTCGGTCAAAACGGCATCGGCAGCAGCTATACCGCTGTAAATAAAAGTAGGATTACAAAATTCAGGCTTCAAAAGAGAAAACACGTTTTTTAAATTCAGCATGTGTGAATGTTTAAGCCCCACCACATGCACCATCACATCCAAGGTTTTGGCATATTGACCCAAAGGATTGGTGATCTCATCTGAATTTTCTGTTTTGTAGTTTTGCAACACCGTATGAATGCGATCATAATCTCCGTCAGCAAATTTTACGTGGCCGCGGGCGTTTTCTATAGCATTATGCTGATCTTCTGAAGTAACCACGGAGTTGTTTTTATTGGCTACCGTGGTACCGCCTGAAGCATTGGTAGAGGATATAAAACACCCGGGAACAGCTACCAGACAGTTACGGATCGAGCATTTGTAAGTATTTTCAAAATCCTGAACCAATGCTGCCAAGGTTCCGCTTAATTCCTGAATATCCACCACCGAACTTTTTTTGATCCCGCGAGACGGCACTTCGCGATATCCTAAGATCTTTACGGTTTCGTCCTGACCTATCTGGATTTCAGCAAGTCTGATCACAGAGCTACCGAGATCAAAGGTAAAAAGCATGTTTTCTGACGACTGCACCCCTTCTTGAGGAATTCTCTCCTTATTCCGGTGAAACAGACTGAACGCCATTTTTCTCTCCTAAAACGGTATTTTTCTGCGGACCTACCGCAAAACCGACATCGTAACGCAAATCCACATAACTGACTTCAGAAAGCACAATTCCGGATTTTGGTAAAGATCGTAAAAGTCTTTGCAACCTTGCTGATGCTTGTTCCCGACCGCGCCCCAAAATAAGCTTTGTGCCGCACGCCAAAGTCAAGGTATAACATCTTACCTGATCAAGATACAGCGATACCATGTGGTAATTACTGTGTGACAACACTTTAATAAATTCGACAGCACTTTGATAAACCTCATCGGACAAATTGTCACGATAAGCCCCCAAACGTACGAGGGGAGTGTCAAAAGTGCTTAAATCCGGTCTAAAAACAGTCTTATTTTGCGCATCGTACAATCCGTCATTGTTCCAATACGCCGCAGGGACATGTTCGACCAGAGAAACCACCAAAGTATCCGGCATGCGTCTTTGTACTGCTACTCGCGCCGTCCAGGGATCTTCAAGCAATCGTTGCCTGATTTTTTCCGTATCGACAGCTGCAATATTTTGTCCGCCGGCCAAACGCCCTACTGTATCAGCCACATTGCGCCGCGATACGTGTGAAAGAACTCCGTCTATACGCACGGCCTTCACAGGCAATGATTTGCCGCTCTCCAAAAAAGTGCCGAGTATCGAGTTGAAATTCCAAAGCGCAGTACCCACGGCCAACGCAAAAATAGCGCCGGCAATGAAATGTCCGCGGGTCTGACGCTTCATAATGTCACACCTTATTCCACAATGACGCCAGCGATGAAGCTACTTTAGTGACGCTTCCTGCTCCCTGAGTAAGCACCACATCACCGTCTTCACACATGGCATCGATCAAGGCAGGGATCTCAGATGCATCCTGACAATATACAGGTTCTATCTTGCCCATGGTTCTTATGGAATGAGCCAAATGTCTCGAGTCGGCGCCGGCAATCACAGGTTCTCCGGCGGAGTACACTTCCAACAATACCAAGCGATCGGTTTTCTGCAATACTCTTACGAAATCTTCGTAAAGATCTCTTGTACGAGTATAACGATGAGGTTGAAAGACCATAAAGATCTTTCTGCCCGGGAAAGCCAGACGGGCTGCATCGATGGTGGCATTGACTTCAGTAGGATGATGGCCGTAGTCATCCACCAGCGTTACCGTTCTTTGTCCTACCTTAAAATTACCGTAACACTGGAAACGACGTCCTACTCCGCGAAATTCACGCAATGCCCTGACTATGGTTTCATCAGCTATGCCTTCTTCGGCGGCCACCGCCACAGCTGCGGCTGCATTTTTGGCCATATGTAATCCCGGAATAGGCAAAGAAATTTTAAGCGGAACGGCATCACGACGCTCTACGGTAAATTCGGATCCCATACCGTTTTCTTTGAAATCGGTAACTTTAAAATCTGCATCGTCCGATACGCCGTAAGTAACCAAAGTGCGTCCTACCTGCGGCAAAATCAGTCTGATGTTTGGATCATCCACACATACCACTGCGACACCGTAAAAAGGAAGATTATGCAAAAACTCCACGAAAGTATCACGCAAACGCTTAAAATCCCCGCCGTAGGTTCCCAAATGATCCGCTTCAATATTGGTCACCACGGTTAACATGGGTTGCAGATGCAGGAACGATGCGTCGGATTCATCAGCCTCGGCTATGAGATATCGCCCCTGTCCTAAACGTGCATTGGTTCCGGCGCTGTTTAAAAGTCCGCCGATCACAAAAGTAGGATCAAGGCCGGCTTCTGCATAAATTGATGCAATTAGGCTGGTAGTCGTCGTTTTACCGTGAGTCCCGCAAACAGCTATGCCGTAGCGGTAACGCATAAGCTCGCCCAGCATTTCCGCACGACGGACTACGGGAATATGAGAGGCGACTGCAGCCTCTATTTCAGGGTTATCCGCATGAATTGCGGATGAAACCACCACAACACTTGCCCCGTTAACATTTGAGGCTTTATGACCTATAAAAATGTCACATCCTAAAGAACGTAACCTTTTGGTATTGGCGCCCTCGGCAATATCAGATCCTGAAACCTGATAGCCTTCGTTACGCAATACTTCGGCAATTCCGCACATGCCCGCTCCGCCTATACCGATAAAGTGAATGCGCTTTATCTTATGCATAAGCGGTACGGCAAATTTTTCACATTCGTTGCGATTCATGTAAATTCCGTTGACATTCTCCCCCGCAAGAACGGGGGGAATTTACCAATCTCAGATGAGAATTTCAGCTTCTGTCTTCTGCTTACTGCAAATGCAGTTAACTTTGAGGCCAGAAGCAACTGAACTTCTCCGTTTGTACATTCATTCGGTGCGCCTGTCTAATCAACGCTTTCCGAAAAAAACACATTTTACACAGTAAAAGGTCGCCTGACTCTTATGATCGTATTTTGAAATACGACTTCATTGACTGCAGACTTTACCGGCATTTTTTCAGACACTTTTATTTTATGAAGTACCTGCACTTTAAGCCTGAGCTTATACAAAAGTTCACAAAAAAATCACCGGAAGTCTGATCTTCTAAAAAGAATCGTCAGATCCTGATTTTATTTTTTTATGGCATCAATTATCTTTAATATTTTCTATTATGGATGCTGCTTTAACATCAGCATCAGTTACCGCGCAAGCTTTGGACTTTGCACTCATTGCCTCAAGTTTTGAACGATCTTTTATCAGAGGATCCAGCAATGCTTTTAAATTTTTGGCATTAAGTTGCGCCTGAGGACAAAGAAAAGCTGCCCCGTGAGATACTAAAAACGCAGCATTCTTAGTTTGATGATCGTCCACTGCCGACGGAAGAGGAACAAAAATTGCCGGTATCCCGGCACAGGCGCACTCTGCGACTGTAGAAGCACCGGCACGACAAATTATGAGATCATGCGATGTATACGCTTTAGCCATATCATCTATAAAATCACAAACTTCATAATCTGCGCGGCAATTAGCGTAGGCTTGCGATACTTCGGCACTGCGATCAGCTCCGCACTGATGAGTTATCGCAATTTCATCTTTATCAAACAATGCCATAGCCTTGGGGATTTCGCAATTTAAAGCCTGAGCCCCCAAAGATCCGCCTATTATCAAAACACGCAGTGGCCCTGAGGGGAAAATACGATTTCTGTCGTGTAAAGCAGTAATTTCAGAACGTACGGGATTGCCGACATTAACGACTTTCGGTCCGTTAAAAGCTCCCGGAAAGCCTAAGAGGATTTTGTCCGCTATCTTAGATAGAAGACGATTGGTCAGTCCGGCCGCGGCATTTTGTTCATGCAACACCACCGGAACACCGCTTATTTTTGCCGCAACGCCGCCAGGGCCTGACGCATACCCTCCCATGCCCAAGGCTACATCAGGTTTAAAACGCCTGATCACCGATAACGCCTGCACCACGGCTCTTATTATCATAAAAGGAGCAAAAAACTTAGCCTTAAAGCCGTTACGCCTTATCCCCTTAACTTTTATATATTCGATGGGAAAACCTGCCTTGGGCACCAAACGTTCTTCCATGCGTCCGCGCGTTCCCAACCACAGGATCTCATGGCCGTCACTTTCAAGTCTTTTGGCAATGGCTACTGCAGGGAAAACATGCCCGCCCGTACCTCCTGCCATAATCAGTATTTTCATCTCGATATAACCTCATGCATATTAGCTTTGGCATCTTTTTCTTCGGGAACCTGAAAGTTTATACGCCCGTGGCGATATTCAAAATCTATACGCAAAAGTATGGCCACAGCACAACAAAAAACGATCATCGATGATCCGCCGAAGGATACTAAAGGCAAGGTCAAACCTTTGGTGGGTAAAGCACCGGAAGCTGCTCCTATATTCACAAAAGTCTGCGTACAAAATAAAAAGCCTATACCGCAGGCTGCAAATCCTTGGAATACAGGTCCTTTCCTTAAAATCTTAAATCCAAGTCTTACTGCTTTGATAATGATGATGTATTCTAGGACCAAGACTACACATAGTCCGACAAATCCTAATTCCTCGCCTAATATGGAGGTTACAAAATCGTTATGAGCCTCCGGCAAATATCCGAGTTTTACAATGGAATTTCCAAGTCCCTGTCCCCAAAGTCCGCCGCGACCAAAAGCCATTAAAGACTGCGTAAGTTGATAACCTGATCCGAATTGATCTGCCCACGGATCCATAAAAGAAGTGACTCGCAACAAGCGATAAGGTTTCACCAAGACCAATACTGCGCAAGCAAGTGCCACTGCAACCAACAGGAATGCGTAATAAACAAATTTAGCTCCGCCTGTCCACAACAAACCTAAGCTTAATACTGCGATCACCACAAGCGATCCCATGTCAGGCTGAAACAACAGTAACACCGCTATCAAAAAAACCAGCAAAAACGGTTTTAAAAATCCCAATAAACTGGTGCGTACCTCAATAACGCGACGTGATACAAAACGAGACAGATAAAGGATCCAACACAGTTTTAAAAACTCTGCCGGTTGCAGGTTTACCACTCCCAAATTTATCCAACGCCTAGCACCGTTAATACTGCGACCTATCAGTAAGACCAGGATCAGCATAACCGTGATCGCTATCATGAACTTAAGTGAATGTTTATCCAGCACATTCGAAGGGATCAAGGCACAAAAAAAGGCTAAAACGCAGGCTACTGCTATTGAAATTACGTGCTTTATCAACAGGTAAAAATCACTGTGATAAAGTTTTTCCGACTCCATAATCGACGACGAACCGATCAGGATCACACTCATAATCAATAAAAACGTTGCCGAAATAAAAATCCAGCGATCAAAACCGGCACCTGCGTTATTTTCTGCCATTACCCTAAGATCCCTTGTTTACAACAGAGCACACATTGCCGTAAATTTTTCGCCGCGATCTTCAAATCCTTTGAATTGGTCAAAAGATGCGCATGCAGGTGAAAGTAATACAGCCTGCCCGGGTTTGGCCGCCTCACGCGCTAAAGACAAAGCCGTTGCCATATCTTTTACATAAGTACAGCGCTCAGGATCAAGTTTTAAAATTTTGTCGGCATCTTTACCAAAACAGTATATATGCTCAACTTCATGGCCTAAATAACGTTTAAGCGGACTAAAATCCTGTCCCTTGCCAAGGCCACCTGCCAAAAGCAGGATCCCGTTTTTATGCCTGCCGCACAATCCTTCGATAGCAGCCTGAGCCGATGCCACATTGGTAGCCTTGGAATCGTTATAAAAACTTACTCCGTTTACTTCGGCAGCGAGCTGACAACGATGAGGCAATCCTCTGAAATTCTTCAACGCGCGTATTTGTGCTTCTCTTTTTATTCCTATATCTGCAAGATCACATAAAGCCATGGAAGCAAGAGCATTCAATTCGTTATGAACTCCGCAAATTTTCATCTCGCGAACGTTTAAAATGCGCTCTCCCATCACACTTAAAAAGACCTCTCCGCCGTTTTCCACGACACGTCCGTAGCTTAATGCGTCGATTCCGAAACTCACACTTTCAATTTTTTTCGACGGTACGGTACGAGGATCCGCACGATTAATCACCGCGCTGTCGGCATGTGCAAAAATACGTTGTTTGGCCTGAGCGTATTCTTCTATCGAGCCGTGATAACGATCAAGATGATCTTCTGAAACATTTAAAATAGTTGCCGAAGCCAACTTTAAAGATGCCGTGGTTTCAAGCTCAAAAGATGATAATTCCAATACGTAAAGATCAGCGTGCTGATCAAGCACATCAAATACCGGAACTCCGAAATTAGCTGCCGCTACGGCTTTTAAACCGGCTTCCTGAGCCATCATGGTGGTCAAAGCCGTAACCGTGGATTTACCGTTGGATCCGGTGATCCCTATCACCGGAGATTTAACCTCGCGCGCAAACAGTTCTATATCACCGACGATTTCCACTCCGGCTTTTGCCGCAGCCTGAATCTGTTCGCAATACACGCTGATCCCGGGGCCTAATACCAACAAATCGTATTCTGACAAAACCTCAGCTGACAGCTCGCCGAGTCTCACCTCAATTCCTGCTGGTAATTCACTTAAACGCGGGGGTTGCTGTCTGGTATCAAACAGAGTGATCTTGCGCAGATCGTGGCGAATGAGATAACGCAAACAGGAGAGATTGGACACTCCAAGACCTACAACCGCAATTTTTTTTCCGTTCAAAGCTGAATTCATATGTTGACCTTATCGTCTTAACGCAGTTTCAAGGTGATGAGACCTATAAGAACCAAAACTAAAGTAATGATCCAAAATCTGGCCATCACGCGCGGCTCAGGCCAGCCGCCTTTTTCAAAATGATGATGCAAAGGTGCCATGCGGAAGATCCGGCGTCCGCGCAACTTATAGGATCCGACTTGCAGGATCACACTTAAAGTTTCTGAAACAAAGATGCCGCCCATGATAAACAGCAAAAACTCTTCGCGCACTAAAACCGATATCACTCCGAGCCCAGCTCCCAATGCCAAACTTCCGACATCACCCATAAAAATTTCTGCAGGATAAGTGTTGTACCAAAGGAAACCCAGTCCGGCACCGATGATGGCCGTACAAACCATGGTCAATTCAGATGCTTTCGGCAGATAAGGTATATAAAGATATTCTGCAATATTTACATTTGAAGTCGCCCAGGCAACTATAGCCAATCCTGCAGCCACGGTGATCGTGGTAATTATGGCCAGTCCGTCCAGTCCGTCAGTGAGATTTACCGCATTGGACGAACCGGTAAGCACGAAATAACACAAAGGAATGATAAGAAAGCCTATATTCGGCATAAAATCTTTGAAAAAGGGCACTACCAAAGTAGTCTCGGCAGGACGTTGTGCCGAACCGTAGATAGCACAGGCTATTCCCAATGCAACCACTGACTGCCAGAAATATTTGTATTTAGCGCGCAATCCGTGGGGATCGTGTCTTACCACCTTAAGGTAATCGTCGGTAAAGCCTATGGCCGCGTAGCAAACCAAAGTAAGCAATACATACCACACGTAGACATTATCCAGGCGGCACCACAATAATCCGGTGATCACTATGGTTCCGATGATCAAGATCCCGCCCATGGTGGGAGTTCCCTGTTTTTTCAGATGAGTCTGAGGACCGTCATCACGTACCGGCTGCCCGAAATGAAGGATCTGCAGATAACGTATAACCCTAGGTCCCAACAGTAATGACAAAGCCAAAGCCGTAAAAAGTGCCATTACTGCTCTGAAAGTCAAATATCCGAATACCCTGAAAGCGTCGACATAAGATGTCAACCAATCCGACAGCATGACTATCACTGCTTTTCTCCCAATTTAACCAAGGCTTGATTGACAAGATCCATATGCATGGCATGCGATCCTTTTACCAAAAAACAAGCATGAAGCTCTGACTTAGCCAGTTCACAGGCTGCTTTTATAAGAGCTTCTTGCGATTCAAAATGCTTAGCCCCTTTTCCGAAGGCGGCACACGATTGTTTGGTAAGCTCGCCCAAACACCACAATTCGTCAGCACGACCTTTGGCATATTCGCCTGCTTTTGAATGTAAATGAGAAGCTTCTGATCCTAATTCACCCATATCTCCTAGGATCATGACTCTGTGTCCGTGGCAACCTGACAATACGTCAGCTGCTGCCAAAACAGCGTTAAAACTTGCGTTATAAGCATCATCTATGAGGGTGAAACTGCCAAAACGTCTCACACACAACCGACCCTGCATAGGACGGTATTTTTCCAGTCCCTGTTTCAGGCAAGCACTCTTTGCTCCGGCACACAAGGACAACGCACACGCAGCTGCCGCATTCATGGCATTATGAACGCCTAAAAGCGGCAATGCAGTTTCAAAACATTCTCCGGCTGCATTTAAGGAAAAAGAAATACCTTCTTCTGATGTTTTAACCTTTACCAGACGCACGAAATCGTCCTTATGAGTACCGAAGGTTAAAAGACGTCCCTGTGAATATGCTTCGCTAAAATCACTCTTCCAACATTCAAACCATTCACTGTCGGACGGGACTATCCCTACGCCGCCGCGGCTGAATACATCTTGCAAAATCTCACTTTTTCCAAGATAAACGCCTTTTTTCGAACCGAAGCCTTCGATATGGGCAGAGCCGGCATTATTTATGAGCGCGACATCGGCACAAACAAATTCGCAAGTTCTTGATATATCATGCAAGTGACTGGCTCCCTGCTCGATAACTGCATATTGAGTATCCTTACTCAATTCAAGCAGGGTAAGCGGCACTCCCACATCGTTGTTGAAATTTCCGCGCGTAGATACGGTATTACCGCACAGTCTTAAAATTCCGGCTGTAAGTTCTTTAACCGTGGTTTTTCCGCAGGATCCGGTAAGCGAAACTACTTTTGCCCGGCTTTTTTTGCGTACGCACAATCCGCAAAAACCCAGTAAACGTAAGGTATCCTGACAACGCAAAAGCGGTACGGAAAGGCTGCCTACGTCGCGTGAGACGGCAACGGCGACGGCACCGTTTGATACGGCATTGTTTACAAAATCATGGGCATCAAAGCGCTCACCGCGCAAAGCTACGAACAGTGCGCCGCGACAGTTTCTCGAATCAGTTGATACCGCTTTGACCGTGAGATCTTTGCCAACAAGCGTTCCCTTGCACAACTCCTTTAATTCGCCTAAAGAAAAATCAATCAAGGTTCACCCCGCATAGTTTGGCTGCAATTTCACGATCTGAAAAATGCACAGTTTTATCTTTAAAGATCTGGTAATCCTCATGCCCCTTTCCGGCTATCACCACGCAATCATCTTTTCCTGCTTTGTCAAAGGCATAGCGTATGGCTTTTTCTCTGTCGGTAATGAATACGCAATTTGAAGCCTGAGTTACGCCCAACTGCATGTCATGCAAGATCTCTTCTGGATCTTCACTGCGGGGATTATCCGAGGTAAACACAGCCTCATCGGCAAAAACCGAAGCCTTGATGGCCATGATGGGACGTTTGCCGCGATCGCGATCACCGCCGCAGCCCAAAACTACGAAAATCCGTCCCTGAGGATGATGTTCTCTTGCCGCACGCAACACCTGTTCCACCCCGTCAGGAGTATGCGCATAATCCACCACCAGCGCAGGATGTCCCTCACTTCTGAAGCATTCCATACGCCCCGTGACCGGACGCAACGCTGAAACTGCCTTAAGCAAGGCGTTAAAATCCATTTTAAGTTGCAATGCCACACTCATGGCACAGGCAAAATTCTGCACATTGAAGCTGCCGAGTAACGGTAAATGACATTCACCGCTGTCTGTTGGGGTTTTAACTTTAAGATCGATACCATCACGGCAGAATCTCACTTTTTCAACAGACAAACCGCCGCGGAAATTACCGTTTTTTTCCACAGAATAGGTTAAAACATCGCGACTTTGAATTTCGTTTATGAGTCTGCACCCGTATTCGTCATCTGCATTGATGGCCATAGGTTCGTTACCTGAAAACAACCTTTTTTTGGCCTGATAATAATTTTCCATATTCTTATGGTAATCAAGATGATCACGCGTCAGATTGGTAAATGCCACCGCGGCAAATTCGCATTCATCCACCCGTCCTTGATCTATGCCTATAGAGGAGACTTCCATTGCCGCGTACCGCGCCCCGTGTTTGACCAAATCATAAAGCGTGCGTTGCAAAGCCAAAGCATCCGGGGTGGTGTTGGAACTTTTTTCAAGATGCGGCAAAAATCCGGTCCCCAAAGTACCGATAACCGCACAGCGACAACCTAATGAATTCAAAAGCTGGGAGATCATCCATGTTACGGTACTCTTGCCGTTAGTTCCGGTTATTCCCACGAGTTTAAGACGTTTGGAAGGAGCTTCATAAAACCATGAAGCCAGATGGGCAAGACTGCATTTTTCGGGAAGTTTAAATCCGGGAATGCTGACACCGTCCAACTGCTCTGCAGAAGGTTCTTCCCTGTATATATAAGCCGAAGCTCCTTGCTCCTGTGCCTTTTTTATAAAATTCCGGCCGTCCTGATGCAATCCGCATAAAGCCACAAAGATATCTTTGGATCCTACTTTGCGAGAGTCGCTTTCTAAGTATTCAAATACCGGATCTTTATCCTGCGGAAAATAAAGATCCGCGATATTTTTTTCCGCTTTAAAAAATTTTATAAGCTGTTTTAACGTGCGCATGCTTAATTTTTCTCTTGAAGGCTTCTGTCGGGCGCTACATTATACAGTTGCAACGCGCGTGACATGACATCACTGAACACAGGTCCTGAAACCGTGCCGCCGTAAAATTTTCCCGCTTTGGGATTTTTGATGATCACCACTAAAGAAAATTTGGGATCAGACAAGGGAGCAAATCCGGCAAATGTTCCTATATAGCTGTTTCCGTAACCCCCGACCGTAGCCATTTTGGCTGTACCGGTCTTACCTGCAACACGGTAACGGGAAATGGCGGCCTTACCTCCGGTTCCTTCGGCAACCACGGTTTCAAGAGCGGAGATCATATGTCTTACATCACGTTCTGATGCCACCTCTTTAAAGGCCGGTTGCTTTGATTGTCTTAATATAGATACCGGCATTCGTCTGCCTCCGTTGGCAAGAGTTGCGTACGCCGAAGCCAATTGCAGATTGGTCACGGCAACTCCGTAGCCAAATCCCAGCGTAGCAACGTCAATTTCAGACCAAAAACGCCGTCTGTCATTAAGCTTGCCGTCATTTTCCCCAATGATCCCGGATTCAGTGCGCTTGCCAAAACCGAAACGCCTTAACATTTCCAGCGATTTTTGCGGTCCCATGGACATGGAAATATGCGCCATACCGGTATTGGATGAATACTTTATGATGTCCAAAAGCGAACCTGAATCCATGGAATGGCTGTCAGACACTCTTTTTCCGTCGACTTTAAACGGTCTGGTATCGTAAACCTTGTTCCAGTTGGTAGTGCCGTTTTCAAGGGCCGCCAAGGCTATCAACGGTTTTAAAGTAGAACCCGGTTCAATAATATCGGTTACGGCTCTGTCTTTGGCGTTGGCGCTGTCAAAAGACTTTCTCTCGTTGGGGTCGAAAGAAGGGCATGAAACCATAGCCAAAATCTCTCCGGTCTTTACCGCCATCAAGACAGCTGTTCCACTGTCGGCATCATTTTCATTTACCGCCTGTGCCAAACGTTCGTAGGCATAACTTTGCAAACGCAGATCAACAGACAACATGATATTTCCGCCCTGACTGCCGTTTTTGGTAACGCCGACATTTTCAATAATACGGTTGAATCTGTCCTTTTTGGCAATTCTTGAAGATGCCGAAGAAGTAAGATAACGGTTAAAGCTCTGCTCTATACCGTAAACGCCCTCGCCTTCCCCGTTTAAAATTCCGATAAGCGGTGCACTGTCGCTGCCTGACGGATAAACCCTTTTGTAGCTGTCATTAAGCAATATGCCCCTTGCGGCAAAAGCTTTAAGCGTCTCGGCTGCAGTTTGATTCAGATAACGTTTGAGATGTACGAAACGACGATGTTTGTCCCGCGTGCGCTCTTTAAGATCTTTTAGATCGAGCTCAAGAACGGAAGCTATTTTTTCCATAGCCGACGGATCGTGCCACAAGCCGCTTTCATGCATGATCTTAGGATCGGCATCCACCGTTTTAACCGGTACGGAAATTGCCATGATCTCACCGTTACGATCTGCAATAAGTCCGCGCGGCGGCTCGTAAAAATAGTTTCTTACAACTCGCGCATTGCCTTCGGCAATGAGTCTTTCCGGATGTAAAACCTGGATCCACAACAGTCTGGATACGACTATTGCCAGCAGTACAAAAATTGCAAGCCATACCACAATAACACGCAATCCGCCTATGCGTAATGGATGCATATTCACTTGCATATTAACGATCCAGTCTGATCACGATTTCAGCCTCAGTTTTAGGCTGCATCATCCCAAGGCGCTGAACTGCCATTTCACGTATTGTCGACTGCTTTTCCAACTCCTGTTTCTTTGCCAATAAACCGAGCCATTCGTTGGAAAGTTCGTCATTACCTGCTACAAGCTCATTAAATTCTGCCGTAAGCAGTCTGGTCTGCTGCACCTGATAGATCTTAAACAAGGACAAGCCGCAGAGGATCAGGCATAAAAAATAGAAATACCAATACCGTCCCACATCTTTAAGCAACGTAGGCATCATGGCTTGGCGCTTTGGTTTTAAGTAAGCTCGCTCAAAATTCGGCGTTACCGAAGTAATACGGGCAGATTCGGAACGATCCACGAATAATATCGTATGTCCCTTTTCCTGCGCTCGGTTGGAGCTATGTTCTATTTCTTCTGCTGCTGACTTGCCTTCCTCCGCATCTTCAAACTCATATTGTCTGGCTGTCGCACTTTGCATTTTTATTAATTCTCTTAAGCCGTTTTGCCACTCTCAACGTGGCACTTCTTGATCTGACGTTGCGCATCACTTCTTCTTCGGAAGCTTTGACCGCTCCGCCTACCGGCTCCATAGTTGCTGTAGCAAGGCGCATTTTTTCCGCCTCTTCAAAGGTGATGGGCAATCCTTTGGGAATTGCATTTCCCTGTGAGGCTTTTTTTATGTAATTTTTTACTATGCGGTCTTCTAGTGAATGAAAACTGATCACACACAGTCTTCCTTCGTCAGACAAGACCGCAGAGGCTCCGTCAAGAGCCTGTTTTAATTCATCAAGTTCTCTGTTTACGGCTATGCGTAAAGCCTGAAAGATCCTGGTAGCTTTATGTTTATGCAGTGACGGTCCCGGGATCACTTTCTCAAGAAAAGAAGCTAATGACAGCGTCGTATCGAAGGGATGCCGCTCTCTTTCCCTTACTATGGCGGAAGCCGCTTTTGAAGCAAAACGTTCCTCGCCGTACTCTTTGAAAATAAGGCTTAAATCGCGGCTGTCCCACGTATTGACGATATCTGCTGCCGTGATCCCGCAACTGTTATCCATACGCATATCCAATGGACCGTCCCGATCAAAAGAAAATCCGCGGGAAGCGTCATCAAGTTGCGGCGAAGAAACCCCTATGTCCATCAGCAGACCGTCTACTTTGCCTGAAATCTCCAAGTCGTCGCATACTTGCGCAAGCTTTGAAAAAGGAGATCTGACTATATGAAATCTCGGATCATCTATGTTTTTTGCGGCGGCAACCGCTTCAGGATCACGATCGAGCGCATAAAGACGACCTTTGGGGCCCAACCTTTTTAAAATTTCTCTTGAATGCCCGCCGCGGCCGAAAGTAGCATCAAGGTAAATTCCGTCAGGACGCAAACAAAGTCCTTGCAAAACTTCATCAAGCAATACCGGTATATGTGAAAAAGCCATGATTCACTCAATACAAATCAAAGTTTAAGCTCGGACAAAGCCTTATGCTCGTCAAAATGTTCCAAAGCACAGGACATAATTTTTTCGTCTTGCAAACGCTGTTTTTGCAACTGTTCATCAGCCCAAAGCTCAAACTTGTCGGAAAATCCCAAAAGCCAAGCCTTGTGCTCAAGAGACACCTGTCGTCTTAATTCAGGTGGCACCAGCAGACGATATTGGGCATCGGTTTTTACGCTTATCGCATTACCGAGCACCACACGCTGTACTGCTCTGCACAGCGGATCGGTAAGAGTAGGCAGACATCCTAATTGCCTTACCACACACTCCCATTTAGGTTTTGGATAGATCCACAAACACTTGTCAGAAAGCGATCGCGTCAGCGTAAGTTCACCGTTGCAATACTCTTTAAGCAAAGCACGAAACCTTACAGGTACGACAAAACGCCCTTTATCGTCCAAGCTGATCTCGTTTGATCCGCTAAGCAAGGGTTCTGTGACCGCAAGCGATGCTGTATCCGTGGTTTCCACAATCTTCCACTTTTTGCCACTTTAATGTGCAAAGTGTACAAAAACTTGTCCTGCTATGCAAGAAATCAAGAAACCTCAGAAAAGATAAAATATTTATTTTTCAAACAGAAAGAAAAATAAATTTCATGGAATTATTCGGAAGAATTTTCTGTTTAAAGATCACATAACAAATTGCATAAAACGCAATCGATGCAAAGATATCTTTAAACAAAAGTAAGGAAGGTGAGCCAGCCTGTAAGCCGAGTTCTGTTCTGCCTGCGGCAGTGACAGTCATTCCTCTAGACCTGAAGTCGCCTTCAGGTTCCAGCAATCAACCCGCCTCCTGGTACGGACCGCACCGTGCGGAGGCCTATTCGATCTTGCTCCGGGCGGAGCTTGCCTTGCCCCGATACATTGCTGCTCGGGCGGTGCGCTCTTACCGCACCGTTTCACCCTTACCTAAGGCTCAGCCTCAGGCGGTCTGTTCTCTGTTGCGCTAGTCGTAGGCTTGCGCCTCCCAGGCGTTACCTGGCGCCCTGTCCTGCGGAGCTCGGACTTTCCTCCCCCGCGGCAGTATGTTTGCACACACACCGCAGCAGCGACTGTCCGGCCGGCTCTTGCCACAATTATAGCATGCACCTTAGGCTTTTTTTTCAAGAGCCAAATCGTATAAATCTTTCTTGCGTACTCCGCTAAGTTCGGAAAGTACTGAAGTCACTGTCTTTACCGAATTGTTTTCAAGTAAAGAAAATAAAGCTTTTTCAAGCTTGGGCGAAATCTCATTTTCCGTTTTTTTTGCCGCCGGTCCTATTACCACGACAAATTCGCCTTTGGTGCGCTCAGGAGAAGCTTCCAAAAATTCCGCCATCTCACCTGCGCGCATGCGGTATATGGATTCAAATGTTTTAGTAAGCTCACGACAAATTGAAAGATTGCGATCGGGTAAAATTTCTGCCAACACTTTAACCGTGGATAAAATTCTGCGGGGAGTTTCATAAAAAATCACCGTACAATTTTCCTGTGCCACGCCGGTCAAACAATCACGCAACTCCTTGTCTTTGACAGGGAAAAATCCCATAAATTTAAAACAATCCGTAGGTTGCGCCGCAGCTTCAAGTGCAGTGATCACCGCACATGGGCCCGGCAGAGGCACAACTTTTACCCCGGCTGCGGCACACAATGACACAACTTTGTATCCTGGATCATTGATAAGAGGGGAACCAGCATCGGAAATCAGCGCCACGCTGCCGCCGTTACGCACTTCCTCGATAATTAATGATGCTTTATCCGCCTCAACCTG
>CALBLB010000339.1 GCA_937896115.1 uncultured Succinatimonas sp. | reverse complement strand
ATCATCGACAGCCTGGATAATTGCCAGATCAAGTTCAGAGCATAAGGACAGAACATGTCAGCAACTCCTGATGAAAACGTTAAAGAGCCCAAATCCGAGCTTATTTATAAACTTGAAGACAGACCTCCGGTAAAAGAAGCGCTGTTTGCAGCTTTTCAGCATCTTTTGGCTATCTTCGTGGCGATCATCACTCCGCCTTTAATCATTGCCGGAGCTTTAAAACTCGATCTTGAGACTACCGGTTATTTAATTTCGATGTCGCTTCTGGCCTCGGGAATTTCCACCTTCATTCAGTGCAAAAGAGTAGGTCCCGTAGGTTGCGGATTGCTGTGCGTTCAGGGTACCTCCTTCTCGTTTATTTCCCCGATCATAGGAGCGGGATTAAACGGCGGACTCTCCGCCATTTTCGGGGCGGTGATCTCAGGATCTGTAGTCGAGATGTTTATAAGCAGGATCCTTCGTTATACCAGAAAAGTGATCACTCCTTTGGTATCGGGGATAGTCGTGACCCTGATCGGTTTAAGCCTCATTAAAGTAGGCGTGATCTCCTGCGGCGGCGGGTTTAGTGCCAAAGGGGACGGCAGTTTCGGCTCTATGGAAAATTTGGGACTTGCCGCTTTGGTGATCATAAGCATCTTGATCTTCAACCGCAGCTCCAACCGATACTTGAGAATGAGCTCCATCGTGCTGGGACTTGCCATAGGTTTTGTCGTGGCCTATTTTTTAGGTAGGATAGATTTCGGGCAGATAGAAAGCTACGGCGGATTTAATATCCCCACTCCCTTTAAATACGGTTTGAGCTTTGATCCTGCAGCCATCATAGGACTTGGAGTAGTCTATCTCATAACGGCCATCGAAGCTTATGGTGACGTTACGGCCAATTCGTTGATCTCAGGTCAACCCATAGACGGGGTGACATTTCAGAAACGAGCCTCAGGCGGTATTTTGGCAGACGGATTTAATTCCATGCTGGCAGGTTGTTTAAATTCTTTCCCGAATTCGATTTTTGCGCAAAATAACGGCATGATCCAGCTTACCGGAGTGGCATCACGCTATGTAGGTTATTTCATCGCTTTATTTTTGGTTATATTGGGAATGTTTCCTGCCGTAGGTAAGATCTTTGCCTTGATCCCGGATCCGGTATTGGGAGGCGCAACCTTGCTCATGTTCGGAACGGTGGCCGCTGCCGGAGTCAGGATCATTTCCACGCAAAAGATGAACCGTAAGGCCATCTTGGTAATGGCGTTGAGTTTTTCTTTCGGACTTTCAGTCGAGTTGGTCCCGGAAATCTTAAGTAAGTTCCCGCAGGAGATTTCCACTTTGTTCTCATCAGGCATTACCACAGGCGGCATAGTCGCCATCTTGTCCAATCTTTTAATCAGGATCAAGGAGTGATCCTGATTTAAACAAGCCCCGCATGCATGCGGGGCGCTGACGTTTCCTAACTTTTAAATCCAATTATCAAATCTAATGTTTGGCTAAAAACCACGGACAAAAGATCTTTTCTGCACACCATAATAAGGTGTAAAAGCCCAAGCCTAGGAAACTTATTCCCAAGATGGCGCAGAACATGGTTTCATTATCCCCCATGCCCCAGGCATCCATGATGAGAAAACCCAGGCCGCAGTCGGTAGCAAAACTTTCTGCCAAAAACAGTACGGCCACCGCAGTACCGCTGGCTATCCTCACGGCGGTTAAAAGATCTGGAAGCGTGGCAGGCCATAAGACGTAACGCCACATATCAAAGCGCTTGGCTCCCAT
>CALBLB010000338.1 GCA_937896115.1 uncultured Succinatimonas sp. | reverse complement strand
GTTACCGGCCACCGTCAGTGGTTTACCGACCTTAAGATCACCGGCATTGCCGGCTAATTTGAGAGGTAATTTCAAATGGCACATAAGAAAGCTGGCGGTTCCGTACGTAACGGCCGCGATTCCAATGCACAGCGTTTAGGCGTTAAGCGTTACGCCGGTGAGACTGTTTCTGCAGGTTCCATCATCGTGCGTCAGCGCGGCACTCATTTCCACCCCGGCACCAATGTTGGTATCGGCAAGGATGATACCCTGTTTGCTAAGGCCGATGGTAAGGTCGCTTTTGTGACCCGCGGCAAGCAGCAGCGTAAGTTCGTCGAAATTGTTGTTGCCGACGAACAGTAATCATTTTGAAGGAATCGTCCCGCATTAAGCGGGATGTAGACCCAGCTTAATTCAAGCTGGGTTTTTGTGTCTTTAACGGCATGACCGCCATCAGGCGGAACCGACACGGAGTTTTTTATGAAATTTGTTGATGAAGCCTCTGTAAGAGTGGCAGCCGGTGACGGCGGCAACGGGATCGTAAGCTTCAGACGCGAAAAATACATCCCCCGGGGCGGCCCTGACGGCGGCGACGGCGGCGACGGCGGCAATATTTATCTTAAAGCCGATAATAATCTCAATACCTTGGTGGATTACCGCTATACCAGATCTTATCAGGCAGAGCGCGGCGAAAACGGCGGCAGTGCCGACTGCACCGGTGCACGCGGTAAAGATACTTATTTGAAAGTACCAGTTGGAACCCGGGTAAGCGACATGGGAACCGGGGAAGTGCTGTGCGATATGAAAAGCGACGGACAGGTATTCTGCGTAGCCCGCGGAGGTCGTCGCGGTTATGGTAATACCCATTTTAAGAGTGCTACCAACCAGGCTCCGCGTCAGCGTACTTTGGGAACTCCCGGGGAAAAACGTCAGATTAAATTGGAACTGTTGTTAGTTTCCGATGTCGGTTTGCTGGGCTTGCCCAATGCCGGAAAATCTACCTTGGTACGCCAGGTTTCAGCTGCCCGTCCTAAGGTTGCCGACTATCCTTTTACTACCATAGTCCCTTCTTTGGGAGTGGTTAAAACTTCCATGGGCCGCAGTTTTGTCATCGAAGACATTCCGGGACTTATCGAAGGTGCTTCAGCAGGCGTCGGACTTGGCTTTAAGTTTTTAAAACACCTTTTGCGCTGTCGCGTACTGGTGCACTTGGTTGAATGCCTGCCTGCAGACGGCTCTGATCCCGTACAAAATGCTAGAACCATCGAGCAGGAGCTTAAGCAGTATTCTGAAGAACTGTGGCAAAAACCCAGATGGCTTGTGATCAACAAGGCGGATCTTGCTGATCCCAAAGAAGTGCAGAGCGTGCTTGAAGCCGTCTGTGCGGGCCTTGAGAATAAGCCTGAAAAATGCTTTGTGATCTCAGGTATGAAAGGAACCGGGGTCAAGGAACTCTGTTTTGCTTTGCAGGATCTTGTAGACGAGGTCAAAGCCCGCGAAGCGCAGGACGGTGAAGAGCAGCAAGAGCCTCAGGAATTTATCTGGACCGAGCCTGAAGTAAGAGAAACTCTGGTACGCGATGATGAGGATGATCCTGAGGACGGTCCTGAATTCATCTTCACCAAATAAGGATCGAATATGCCTTCTTTGGAAATTATCGTAGCCCTTGCCGACAACTTTGCCATAGGTGTTGACGGCAGGATCCCCTGGCACCTGAGCGCGGATCTCAGGCATTTTAAGGAAGTGACCATGGGACATCCCGTGATCATGGGCAGACGTACCTTTGAGTCCATAGGCAGGGTTTTGCCGGGACGCTTCAACGTGATCGTAAGTTCGACTTTAAACAGGGCCGATCCCAGACTTAAAGATCAGGATGTTGCGGTGGTAACAAGCCTTGATGAAGCCTTGGATCTTTGCAAAGATCAGCAAAAATCCGCCATGGTGATAGGTGGAGCGGCGCTGTATAAAGAGGCTTTGCCCAAAGCGGCGGTTCTGCATCTTACCCGCGTGCATGTCAGTCCCAAAGATGCCGATACCTTTTTCCCGCATTTTGAAGATCTTAATTTTAAACGTTGTGAAGTGCAGGAGCACAGCGACGGCGATCTTAAATACGAATTTGAGATCTGGAAACGCAGTTAAATCGGCGTAGTCACCGTTTCGTTCTTTGGTTTTTTTCAGGAAATGGAATGCTGAAGAAATTTTTTGGCGGCGGCATGGATATGCTTCACGGCCGCCTTTGGGACAAGATCCTTTTCTTTTCGTTGCAACTTGCCCTAACTTCATTGTTGCAACAGATCTACAACACTACCGATGTTTTGGTATTAGGTCGTTATTTAGGCGATGATGCCATGGCGGCAGTAGGCAATAATCTGCCCATAATCGGGATCTTGGTAAGTCTCTTCGTCGGGTTGTCCTTAGGGGCCAATGTGGTGATGGCCCGCTATATAGGTCAAGGCGATTTGAAAAACGCCAATCTTACCATTTACACTTCCTTGCTTTTGGCTTTTACCTGCGGTTTGATCATAGCCGTACCGGTAGTGCTGGGAGCTGCCGGCATTACCGATCTTATGGGAGTACCGCCCAGCGTACACGGGTTTTCGGTAAATTACCTAGTTTGGTACATGGCCGGCATGCCTTTTCTTTCAATTTTTAATTTTGAAGCGGCGCTTTTTCGTGCTCACGGCAATACCATGACTCCGTTATTGGCATTGGTAGCAGCAAGCGTACTCAATGTCGTGCTCGATCTTGCGGCGGTAAAGTGCGGTTTGGGAATTTCGGGAGTGGCTGCGGCAACTTCTTTGGCCAACTTTTTTTCAGCTGTTTTGCTCTTCATCAAACTAAAACACGAACGCGGAGTTTTGAAGCTTGAAATAGGCAAGCTTGGGCATTTTGAAATACGTAAGGCCAAAGCGGTGATCTTCATCGGCTTGCCTGCAGGAGTGCAGGCCATGGTATTTTCCATATCCAATCTGGTTATACAGGGTGCGATAAATTCGCTTGGTGCCGAGGTGATGGCCGCATCCGCTGCCGCCTTGGTGTTCGAACTTAATATTTATGTTTTCCTGATGGCCTTCGGCATGGCTGCAACTACCTTCGTAAGCCAAAATTACGGTGCCGGAAACATGCAAAGATGCTCCCAAGTGGTGCATTCTGCCATGGCTCTTAATTTTGCAGTTACCATATTTTGGGCAAGCGTAGTGTGGTTTGCAGGCGATCGGCTCATTTGGCTTTTCACCGACAGTGAAAAGGTAGCCGATATAGCTCTTGTCAGAATGTATACGGTTATTTTGCTTTACGTGATCTGCGTTCCGTTTGAAGTCTTGTCAGGAGCAATGCGCGGCTTTGGGTATTCACTACCGCCTGCTTTGGTCACGACTTTTTTTATCGTAGGTGAACGCATGCTGTGGCTTGTTACGGTATTTAAGGCTCATCCTGATTTTCAGACTCTGCTCATCACCTATCCGGTATCCTGGATATTGGTAAGCCCTTTTATCATGTGGTTATACCTGCGTTGCGTGAAAAAACGCACTCGCGAACTTGCAGCGCTGACAGCTCAGACCAAAGCTAATGAAGTAAAGACATTGAAATTAAAACAAGAAGGACAGGCCTGAAAAAGATGGGAAAGAAAAAAGTTGAAATGGATATGCTGCACGGCAGCATCTGGAACAAAATGGTGTTGTTTGCACTGCCGCTTGGACTTACCTCCATGTTGCAGCAGTTGTACAACGCGGCCGATGTGTTCTTTTTAGGACATTTTTCGTCAGGTAACGACATGGCGGCCGTGGGCAACAGCATTTCCGTGATCTTTCTTATCGTCATGCTCTTTGTGGGAATGTCCATAGGTGCCAACGTGGTGATGGCCAGATATCTTGGTCAGGGCAAGGAAGATGAAGCCTCAAACACCATGTATACCGGGATTTGGGTCGCTTTGGCCGTGGGACTATTGGTAATGATCCTGGGTTTGTCGTCTACTTCTTGGATAGTAGAAGTGATGGCTGTTCCCAAAGAAGTGCATGAGCCTGCCATCGTTTATCTGCAGTGGTATTTTTTTGCCATGCCTTTTATTTCGCTGTTTAATTTTGAAGCTGCTTTCTTCAGATCAAAAGGCGATACGGCAACTCCGCTGTGGGCATTGTGCTTATCGTGCACTTTCAATCTTGCGGGTAATTACATTGCCGTAGGAGTACTGGATACGGGCATAAACGGGGTGGCCTGTGCTACTTTGCTCTCTTTCATGCTTTCGGCATCTTTTTTGTGGTTTATGCTCATGCGTGAAGAAGGGGTACTGAAGTTAAGATTGCATAAACTCACTCACTTTGAGTGGCGCAAAGCACGTGCGATCGTGTCCATAGGTCTGCCTGCCGGCATTCAGGGCATGGTTTTCGGCATAGCCAATCTTATCTTTCAGGTGGCCATCAACTCTTTGGGGGCTGAGGCCATGGCAGGCAGTGCCGCAGGCTTTACCATCGAGAATAATCTCTATTGCTTCGTAAATGCCTTCGGTTTGGCAGCAACCACCTTTATCGGTCAGAATTTCGGTGCCGGCAATTTAAAACGTTGTCGTCGCATTTTCCTGGTGTCGTTTGGATGGTGTACGGGACTGTCTTTGGTAGTCGGCGTAGGCGGATATTTTGTATCGCCCTGGCTTTTGTCCTTCTTCAGCGATTCGCAGGCCGTGGTGGACATAGCCATGTTGCGCGTGTTTTATGTGATGGGATTTCAATTTATCAACGCGATGATCGAAGCTCTTTCGGATTCGATGCGCGGTTACGGATGGTCGTTGCCTCCTGCACTCATTGCCATGATCTGTATATGCGGTGAACGTCTGTGGTGGCTTTGGTACGTCTACCCTTCAGCACCAAACTATGAAACTTTGATGATCACCTATCCGATCTCCTGGGCCATAACTGCCGTAGTACTGTTCGGCGCTTACGTCTATTGCCTGAAAAAAGTGGTAAAAGTACAGACGCTTTAGCCTCTTCATTTTGAAAATAGCCGCGATTTTCGCGGCATTTTTCAAAATTTGGCTGACGGTTGCAGATGTCCTGCAGAAGGTACGCTTATGCGCTTGTTATCCAGTGCGTTCCAGGCGGTAAGTTTTCCTCCCCATACGCATCCCGTGTCAAGGGCTACTATGTTTTCATGCTGACATTTAGCATTGAGAGCGGCCCAATGCCCGAAGATTAACTTGTAATTTTTCTTATGCCTTTGCAAAGGCGGAATGAAATCAAACCAAGGATAGAGTTTTTCAGCTCTGGCTTCTTCAAGAGATGAACTGGAATGCCCGTAGTCCAATGCAAGATTTTCACTGACAAGACGCATGCGGGTAAAGACGTTGACGATGTAACGCCAGCGCACCATACCGCGGTAATTGTCATTCCAGATAAACGGGTTGTCGCGGTACATGTTACGCAGTAAAAGACAACGTTGCAGAGGGTTGGCAAGTACTGCAGAAATTTCCTTTGAAAGTTTTTTGGCCGTGCGCAGATCCCAAAGCGGATGAATGCCGGCATGGCATACGGCGAAATTTTTTTCTTTACAGAATTTTATGAGCGGACGCGACAGCAGAAAATTTTCTATCTCATTCAAATTGGCAGCATTTAGCAATGGTTCCAGGTTGTCTTTGGGGCGGGCCTGACGCTCGTTTGCAAGCACTGCAAGAAAATTGAGATCGTGATTGCCGAGTACGGTGTGTATGCAATCGCGGTATTTCATGACGAAATTGATGGTTTCAAGCGGTCTGGGACCTCTTCCGATCAGATCTCCTGTGAGATAAAGCGTATCTTTATGTTCGTCAAAAGAGATTTTATCCAGAAGCTGCATGAATTCATCATAGCAGCCGTGCAGATCGCCTATGCAGAATGTGCTCATGTCAATCCTCCTTTAGTGGTTCAATTGTACAAAACAATGAAGCGATCTAAAGCAGTCGGATTCAGCCTAGGTCCTCTTAAAAGCTTTTTTTCTGTTGTTAAAATAGACGTACTTTCCTGTTTAGGGGGATCACATGCCGCTTATTGCCAAAAACTTTGTTTCAGAACGTCTGTTGCCTGCAGTCGAAATCGAGAAGCTCATAGGATCGTACTTGAAGTTGACGCGTCACGGTTCCTCCTATACCTGTTGTTGCCCTTTTCACCATGAAAAGACACCGTCTTTTAGCGTAACGCCGTCAAAGAACATGTTTTATTGCTACGGCTGTCATACAGGCGGCGATGCGCTTACGTTCATCATGAAGTATAAAAATTTGGGATTTGTAGATGCAGTGGAGGAGTTGGCTGCTTTTGCCGGGATCCCGGTTGAATACGAAGCAAGCGGTCGTAAAGATCCGTCGGATCGTTTCAAGATCATGTATGAACTGATGGATCGTTGTGCTGCGGCATTCACGCAGGCTTTGTTTTCCGATGAAGGGAAGGCCGGACTTGAGTATTTTACGCAAAAGCGCGGTTTGACCAAGGAAACCATGCTTAAGGCAAGATTAGGTTTTGCACCTGACGGCTGGCATTTTATCGAGGAAAAGGTATGTAAAAACGAGCAGGAAATACGTTTGCTTACCGAACTCGGGTTGATAGTAGGCAACAACGGGCGCCGCTTTTCCATGTACAGAAACCGCGTGATGATCCCTATTTTCGACAGAAAAGGACGGATCATAAGTTTCGGCGGTAGAACCATGGGGGATGACAAGCCCAAGTACATGAACACCAAGGAAACGCCGATCTATAAAAAGCGCAATGAACTATTCGGCTTGTACGAAGCCCTGCGTGATAACAACAATCGTCCTTCGCGGCTGGTGATCGTGGAAGGATATATGGATGTGATCTCGGTGCGTCAGGCCGGGTTTTCCTGCGCGGTAGCCTCACTTGGAACTGCTACTACTCAGGAGCAGTTCAAACTCATGTTTCGTTACACCAAAAAACTTATCTGCTGTTATGACGGTGACAGTGCAGGTCGTGCGGCAGCCTGGCATGCCTTAGAAACGGTTACTCCGGTTTTGAGCGAGGATACCGAGGTAAGTTTTGTATTTCTTCCTGCAGAAGATGATCCTGATTCGCTGGTACGTTCCAAAGGATTGGGAGCTTTTTTAAAATACCTTGATGATGCGCAAAGTTATCCTGAGTTTTTGATCTCCCATGCAGCGTCTTTGTTTAATTTGCAGGATCCCAACAGTCGTGCGGCTTATTTTGCCGAGGCCATGAAACTTATAAGACGCGTACAGGTTAATGCTCTGTCCGAGGTATGTGTCGAGGAATTTGCCAAAAAAAGCGGTATCAGCTCGGATCGTGCCTGGTCAATGCTTGAGTCGCAGAAAAATCACGAGACGGATTTTCCTTTTCAAAAAACTTTTGAGACAAAAAATACCAATACCGACACTTTGTTATCAACTCCCATCAGGGTTTTAATGGCATTTGCATTGCAATTTCCTGCGGTGATCGCCTTGGTTTACGAACCGTTTGGATTGGCTGAATTTCTGCAGTTATGCAGGAGACTGAATATACGCGGAGCAGATCTGGCAGATGAGCTGATTTCGTCTATTGCGGGGGTAAATGAAAGCAAAACAGCAGATCTCAACAAGCCAGAACGCACGGAGAAGATCTCCACGGCGGTGTTGCTGGCAAGAGTTGAAGATCCTAAATTACACGAATGTTATGAGAAGCTGGCTTTGGCCGATCTTGGTAAAGAGTGCTCTGAGCGTCAGGGCTGTCTTAATCACCGTATTATCTATCTTGCAAGATTGTTACCGCAGGTTTTGGCAAAACCCTTGTTGTCGCGTATCGCTTTTTTGCAAACTAACTTAGATATGGGAGGCGGAGACAGTGCCATGCAGGAGTTGACGGAATTGACCCGCGGCCTCGAAAAACGCGGTTTAAACAGAAAAATTTAGAAAAATCAAATAGTCCGCCAAAACAGGCTGAAATCAGCCTAGGGTACCTTTTCAAA
>CALBLB010000337.1 GCA_937896115.1 uncultured Succinatimonas sp. | reverse complement strand
GCACTAAATATAGGAACAGGCTATATGTTAACCCACACTTATGCCTGAAGCCTCCCATTTAAAGAGCATTTTGTTCAGTCTGTATCTTGGTAGCATGGGATTTTTATCTTATACGGTCGAGTTAAAATATATTTAACGAACAGGATCGTGCAGTCGGGAATTCAAAATACATGGCAGTTGTAAAAAATTTTGAGCTTGTAAGTCCGTATAAGGCTTCAGGAGATCAGCCTGAAGCCATAGCCAAACTGGTTGCCGGAATAAAACGCGGCGATCATGAACAGACTTTGTTGGGAGTTACCGGATCCGGCAAAACTTTTATCATGGCAAGCGTAATTGCAGCTATGAACCGCCCGGTGATGATCCTGTCTCACAATAAAACGCTCGCGGCACAACTATACGGTGAAATGAAAGAGTTTTTCCCCCATAATGCCGTTGAATATTTTGTTTCTTATTATGATTATTATCAGCCTGAAGCTTATGTGCCTTCTTCCGATACCTTCATAGAAAAAGATGCTCAGGTTAACGATCATATCGATCAGATGAGACTGAGTGCTACCAAAGCCTTGATGGAGCGTCGTGATGTGATCGTGGTCTGCTCGGTAAGTGCTATTTACGGTTTGGGAGAGCCTGAAACTTACCTTAAGATGATGTTGCATTTAAGCAGAGGTGAACAGATCTCGCAAAAAGCTATCTTGGACAGATTGTCTTCCCTGCAGTACAACCGCAATGATTTGGGATTTGAACGCAGTACTTTCAGAGTACGCGGCGATGTTATCGATATTTATCCGTCAGATTCAGACGGTTATGCGATAAGAGTTGAATTGTTTGATGATGAGATTGAAAGCATTTCCTCATTCGATCCTTTAACCGGTGAATCCAAAGGACAATTACCTCGCGTAACTATTTTTCCTAAAACCCATTATGTAACCCCAAAGTCAGTACTGGATCAAGCAGTTGAGCAGATAAAAGAAGAATTGAAGGACAGATGTGCCTGGTTCTTGTCACAAAACAAGCTTCTTGAGGAACAAAGATTAAGAGAACGAACCCAGTATGACATTGAAATGATCAATGAACTTGGGTACTGCTCGGGAATTGAAAACTATTCGCGTTATCTGACAGGTCGCAAAGAAGGCGAAGCTCCTCCTTGTCTTTTTGACTATCTTCCCAAGGACGGTCTGCTCTTTATAGATGAGTCGCACGTTACCGTGCCGCAGATCGGGGCCATGTTCAGAGGAGATCATGCCAGAAAGGAAAGTTTGGTGAATTTCGGATTTCGTTTACCGTCGGCCTTTGATAACCGTCCCTTGAAATTTGAAGAATTTGTAAGCAAACAACCGCAGACCGTATATGTTTCGGCTACCCCTGCTGATTATGAATTGGAACATTCGTCTCAAGTGGCAGAGCAACTCATAAGACCTACAGGGCTTTTAGATCCGGAGATAGAAGTAAGGCCGGTAGCTACGCAAGTCGATGATGTTATGTCTGAAATTCGTGAGCGAGCAGGACGTAATGAGAGAGTATTGGTTACAACGCTTACGAAAAAAATGGCCGAGGAATTGACTTCCTATCTTGATGAACACGGCATTCGCGTACGCTATTTGCATTCTGATATAGATGCTGTTGAGCGCATGGAGATCATCAGAGATCTGCGCTTGGGGCAATTCGATGCTTTGATAGGGATCAATTTGCTGCGTGAGGGACTTGATATGCCCGAAGTATCTTTGGTAGCGGTACTGGATGCTGATAAAGAGGGTTTTTTACGATCTTCGCGTTCTTTGATTCAAACGGTGGGGCGAGCTGCTCGTAATGTGCGCGGTAAAGCTATTTTCTATGCAGATAAGCTCACCGATTCCATGAAAGTTACCATTGAAGAAACTAAAAGACGTCGTGATATTCAGCAGCGTTTTAACGAAGAGCATGGGATCATTCCCAGACAGATTGAGAAAAAAATCACCGATATCATGGAGACGGCTATTAACGATACTTCTTCATTTAAGGCACCGTCTGAAAAACGTAAAAGTGCTCCTTCCAGGAAGGAATGGGAAGCGAAGCAGCGAGCGCTTAATGATCCCAAAGTACTTATCAAGAGGATCGATGAATTACAGGAGCGTATGCTCAAATTAGCTCGTGATCTGAAGTTTGAGGAAGCTGCTAAGGTGCGTGACGAAATGCAAGAAATGCAGCAACATTTGCAGTTGCTGCCTGGAAGGGAAAGTCAGGAATAATTCTGATTTTTTTCAAAGATCTGGGACAGTTGCTCGTTTATGTAATCAAGTACCGATTTCAGATCTTCAGGATCAATGGTTCCGTCGAGATCTACTTTGGCTATGTCACCTAAGGTGCGCACGAAATCTAAAAGTGCGCCTTTTTCTAAGGCACTTGCCATTCCTTTGCCTTTTTCCAAAGCCAGACCTAAATTTAAACCTGAAGCCAATTCTGCAAGTGCCCGTAATTTTTCGTGATCTTGGGCGTGTTCATCAGGAAAAGGCAAAACTTGCGGTATTTTGGATTCAAAAGAGTGTTTTATCCCCAATGCTTCGGATGTTATGGCGGCGCTGAGAGCTCCCGGCAGCGTTTCACCTCCGTTGAGAAGGTCTTTTAACGCAGTATTCAGCTCTTTTTCTCCGGGAATCAACCCTTTTGCTATTGCGCCGGCAATAAATCCGAGCCACATATATTCTTCGTCGGTGAGACCGGCTTTTAATAATTTCTTAGTTGAAGAAGTATCGATCATGTTAATTGTATGAAAATAAAATAATTTTTGTTAAAAATAAAGTAACTTATTGTATATCAAGATTATTTTATTGTCTAAGTCAATTCAGTTTGTTTCATTTTTGTTTTGTAGGTTTGTCCGTTTAAGCATCGACAAAAGATGATCTGTATATGCTCCGCAGGGGTCCTGGACTTAGTTTGGATTTAAATATGACTGCAAGATATTCAGCAGTTTTGATGGGAGTACGATCTGCTTCGTTGCAGTTTTTACAGAATTTTAGGAGAGGATCGCGATCATCCCAGTTTTGGACGGCTGAATGATCGCGATGCGTTAACACGCATGATCATTTTAGCGCGAAATTCTTTTGAATACACAGAGGAAGACAAAACTCTTGACGGGAAAAGGATCATTCGTGCTAGCCTTAAATACGGAGTTTTAGCTAAAGTATTGCTGTGCTTTATGCGACGGACGACTTACCGTCTTTCAATATCATAAGCGTTGGTTTCATGACTTGGACACTGATGAAACGGTGATTTATTTGCTGTCTCAGGTAATTTGTCACGGGGCGCAGTGTCCTCATTGCTACGGAAAAAGCGAGCTTTAAATACGAATATTAAAATCGTGGAGATCGTTTACAGGTGCATTCATTGAATAAACAGGCTTTCTTTGCTTTGTTTTCTTGGTAACAGTGACTCTTGGTTTTTTGCTAAAATAAGCCATCATGCAATTTAACAAATAAAAAATGGGGAATTTCTTGTTCACTAGAATTCTAGGCACCGGCAGCTATCTTCCGGAACAGATCCGCTCCAATGCCGATCTCGAAAAGATGGTGGATACATCCGACGAATGGATTGTGGAACGTACTGGGATCAAAGAGCGCCGTATTGCCTCTCCAGATGAAACAGCCGCAACAATGGGATGCGCCGCCGCACGAAAAGCATTGGAAGCTGCCGCACTGGATCCTTCGGAGATCGGTGCGGTAATTTGTGCTACTACTTCCGGGAAGAATGCTTTTCCGTCTACAGCTTGTGAAATAGCAGGAATGTTGGGAATTGCCGGGGTTCCCGCTTTTGATGTAGCCGCTGCCTGTGCAGGGTTTAGCTACGGTTACGGTCTTGCACATAGCATGATCATGAGCAAAATGGCCGATAAGATCTTAGTTATTGGCAGCGATCTTATGTCAAGAGCATGTGATCCTCATGACAGGACTACCATCATTCTGTTTGGCGACGGAGCCGGTGCCTGCGTTGTCGGTTCATCGCAGGTTCAGGGAACATTGGCAGTGAAGTTGTCATCAGATCCTGTTTATGCCCCGCTGTTGCGTCTGCCTTTTCCTACGCGCGGTGGCAACGATGCCGACAATTGCTATCTTTATATGAAGGGCAATGAAGTTTTCAGGCATGCCGTGACTTGTCTTTCCAAATTAGTGACCGATACTTTACAGTCAGGCGGAGTCAAGCCGGAAGAGCTTGATTTTTTGGTACCTCATCAGGCCAATTTGCGTATCATTTCTGCAACGGCCAAAAAACTTGGACTCGATATGTCCAGAGTTATACTCACTTTGGACAGGCACGGAAATACGTCTTCTGCATCAGTAGCTTTGGCTTTGGATGAAGGCGTGCGTACTTCAAAGATCAAACGCGGAGATCTTTTACTTATCGAATCTTTCGGCGGCGGTTTTACTTGGGGATCAGCCCTCATTCGTTATTAAAACGCAGCCTTGCGCTGTTTATACGGCGTTTTCTTCCTTTTTAACAGTGTTGGTTAGGAGCCGCGCTTTAGCGCGGGTTTGAACATGAAAAAATTTGCAGCCGTTTTCCCGGGACAAGGATCGCAGTCTGTAGGTATGTTTGCTTCTTTTATGGATAATACCGTGGTAGCTTCCGTGTACGAAGAAGCATCTGATGCCTTGGGATATGATCTTAAGAAAGTGACGCTGGAAGGTCCTGAAAGCGAACTTAATCGTACCGAAGTGACCCAGCCTGCCATTCTTACTGCATCTGTGGCTGCATTCCGTGCTTTTGCCGCTCAATGCGATGAAATGCCTGCTTGCATGGCAGGGCATTCTTTGGGTGAGTACAGCGCTTTAGTCTGTGCCGGAGTTTTGGATTTTGCCGATGCCGTGCGTTTGGTTCGTCTGCGCGGTCAGGCTATGCAGGATGCAGTTCCCCAAGGCGAAGGTGCCATGGCTGCGGTTTTGGGCTTGGATGATGAGGTTATTGTCAAGGCTTGTGATGAGGTTTCAACTGCCGGAAGTAAAGTCTGGGCAGCCAATTTCAATACGCCGGGGCAGGTAGTGGTATCAGGTACTGCTCAGGGGGTTGCCAAGGTCTCTGAAATCTTGACGTCAAAAGGTGCCCGTCGTGTGGTTCCTTTGGCTGTATCCGCACCTTCTCATTGCCCGCTTATGCAAAGCGCTGCTGACAAGCTTTCCGAGGCTTTAAATAAACTTAAGATAAGCGATGCCAAGATCCCTGTGTATTCCAATGCTTTTGCCAAGCCTGAGACTAAAGCATCTGAGATCAAAGATGCCTTGGTGCGCCAGTTAGTAGGTCCGGTACGCTGGGTAGAAACCGTTTCCAGCATGAAGGCATCCGGAGTTGAAGTACTGGTAGAAATGGGACCTAATCGCGTACTCTCCGGCATGTTGCGTCGCATTGAACGCAGTCTTATTGCTGCCAATGTCGGGGATCCTGAGTCTTTAACCAAGACTCTGGAAGTTTTGAACTAATTATTAAACATAAGGAAAGTCGTATGTTTGATTTGGATTTTTCGGGAAAACTGGTGCTCGTTACCGGTGCATCACGCGGTATAGGTAAGGCAATAGCCTTGGAATTTGCATCCCACGGTGCCGTAGTTTGCGGTACTGCCACCTCGCAAAAAGGCGCTGATGACATTACTGCTTATTTAAATGGCAACGGCGAGGGCTACGTTATGAATGCTCTTGATAATGAAAGCGTCGATGCGTTTTTTAACGCCGTAGCCCAAAAGCATGATGTACCTTATGTTCTCGTAAACAATGCGGGAATTACTCGAGATACTTTGCTCATGCGCATGAAAGATCAGGACTGGAATGACGTTATTCAGTGCAATCTTACCGCGCAGATGCGTTTGGCTAAATTATGCTCTGCCAAAATGATGAAAAAACGCCAAGGACGTATCATCAGCATAGCCTCAATCGTCGGGGAGACCGGTAACGCCGGACAATGTAATTATGCAGCGGCTAAAGCCGGGTTAATCGGCTTTTCAAAATCACTTGCAAAGGAAGTCGCGTCACGCGGTATAACCGTCAATTGCATAGCCCCGGGATTTGTGGCAACCGATATGACCGCATCGTTAAATCCTGAGCAACTTAAGGCCTGGACCGATACCATACCGTTAAAGCGCGCGGCCACTGCAGAGGACATAGCAGGATCGGCGCTTTTCTTAGCTTCGGATCTTGCATCTTACATAACAGGAACCGTTATAGACGTTAACGGCGGACTTTATTGCGGTTAATTATGTTGATCTTCCTTAACTTTGTTACATGCCGCGCAAAAATAAGCATCAGTGGCTACCATTAAGGAAGCAAAACATATATAATTAGTTTAACTTTTTCAGGTGCCGGACATAGGGTTCGGCTCTTTTAAAACGGTAAAGAGGACAGAGATCTGCGCTTTTGGCGCAAGAACTGATCAAGGAAACAAATGAGCAACAGTATTGAAGAACGTGTAAAGAAGATTATTGTAGACCAGCTTTGCGTAAAGCCTGAGGATGTGGTTCCCGCTGCATCTTTTGTCGATGACCTCGGTGCTGATTCTCTGGATACCGTAGAGCTCGTGATGGCTCTTGAAGAAGAGTTTAAGACCGAAATCCCTGATGAGGAAGCCGAAAAGATCAATACTGTTCAGGCTGCCATCGATTACATCGAAAAGCATCAGGATGACGAGAAGTAATTCTCGACAGGCGGGAATTTCCCGCCATTTGATATTTTAATGAGAGGGAGAAGCGCTTATACTTCTCCGTCTTTGTATTAGGACAGTTAATTTTTTTTTGGAGACTTTGACGGTGCAGAATCGCAGAGTAGTGGTAACCGGTTTGGGCATGCTCTCTCCGGTCGGCAATACAGCCGAGGAATCATGGAAGAATCTCTTGGCCGGACACAGCGGCATCAGTGCCATTGAACATTTCGATGTCACCGATTTTCCGGTGAAAATTGCCGGTACCGTCAAAGGCTTTGACGCCGAACAATGGGGCATCAATGCCAAAGAACAGCGTAAGATGGATGAGTTCATCCAGTACGGTATTGCTGCCGGCATTATGGCTCTTGACGATTCTGGTCTTGAGATTAATGATGAAAATCGTGATCGTATCGGCACCATGATCGGCTCAGGTATAGGCGGTCTTACTCTCATAGAGAAAAATATTAACGGTTTGGCCGCTCGCGGTCCTCGCGGGATCAGCCCTTTCTTTGTGCCGTCGACGATCATCAATATGGTTTCTGGCCAACTTTCCATCATGAAAGGTCTGCGCGGTCCTAATCTTTCCATGGTGACTGCCTGTGCTACCGGTACTCACGCCATCGGTCTTTCTGCCCGTCTTATTCAGTACGGTGATGCCGATGTTATGGTTTGCGGAGGTTCTGAAAAGGCTTCCACTCCTATGGGGATCGGCGGCTTCAGCGCTTTAAAGGCTCTGTCTCATCGCAACGACGAACCAGAAAAGGCTTCGCGTCCTTGGGATAAGAATCGTGACGGCTTTATCTTAGGCGACGGTGCCGGTGTGATGGTGCTTGAAGAGTATGAACACGCCAAAGCTCGCGGTGCCAAAATTTACGCAGAGTTGTGCGGTTTCGGCATGAGCGGAGACGCTTTCCACATGACAGCTACTCCTGAACACGGTGAAGGTGCGGTTCGTTCTATCAAAGCTGCTTTGCAAGATGCCGGAATTGAGCCTGAGCGCGTCAATTATATCAATGCTCACGGCACTTCAACCCATGTAGGCGATCTGTCCGAGTTGCGTGCGGTAAAGAGCATTTGGGGAGATGCTCCTGCTCATACCTGCATGAGTTCCACAAAATCCATGACCGGACATCTGTTGGGAGCAGCCGGTGCCATTGAAGCCGTGATCACGGTGCTGGCTTTGCGTGATCAGATCTGCCCTCCTACCATCAATCTCGATGATCCGGAAGATGAGGT
>CALBLB010000336.1 GCA_937896115.1 uncultured Succinatimonas sp. | reverse complement strand
CCCAGAGCATAAAATTCAGCTCCGGCAGTTTCAGGATCAAGACCGTCAACTTTGTTGGCTACAACTGCGCATTTTTTTCCTGATCGTCTGATGTAATCGGCAACCTGATGATCTCCTGGCATGATCCCCGCACGGGCATCAACCATGTACAGCACCAAATCACATTCGTCGATAGCCTGCAAAGCCTGACTGGTCATGCGACGGGTAAGTTCCTCGGGCTGATCGGTATTGTCTTCAGCTATACCACCGGTATCGATAAGCACGTACTCGCGCCCGTCAAACATCGCACGTCCGTATTTTCTGTCACGGGTAAGTCCCGGAAAATCCGCCACCAAGGCATCGCGGGTCTTAGTTAAACGATTAAAAAGGGTGGATTTGCCTACATTAGGACATCCTACCAGTGCTACTACTTTCATAAACAATCCTGAGGAAACTTTAAATCGACGACGATGGAAATGCGCTTTAGAACTTTCAAAATGCAAGATTTTAGCATATTTTAGCCGTTTGCAACTTTCAGTTACGGCTTAAGCCAAGATGAGGCAAAGTATTTCCGTGCAAAAAAAGTCCCGCTTTTTAAACGGGACTAAATTTAAACTAAGACAAAAGCTAAGCTTTAATACAGTCCGAACCCTGAGGCTTTTTCGGAGGCATCCTCAGAAGAAGGCTTTGAAACCGCGTCAGATTGTTGCTCTTTTTCCTGCTCAGGCTCTTTTGCATCGCTGTCGGATTTTACTCCCGGCATCAGACCGAAGCCTGAAATTGCTTCACGATGCTCTTTTTCCGCCTGTTCACGGGCTTTAAGATAGGCCGCACGCTGACGTTCATATTCGGCACGTTCACGTTGATAACGAGCCATTTCTGCAGCTGCTTTACGTTGGCGCGCTTCCATTTCGTTGACCATACGTTGTGCGGCGGCACGACGTTCCATCAATTGTTCCTGAGTGATCCCGCCTGCATTGTAACCGTCATATGCAGCCAAAGACACTCCGGCACTGCCTGAGGCCAATTCGCTTTGCTGCAGGGCCAATTTTGCCGATGCGGCAGCCTGCTGATAACGCAAAAGCTCAAGTCTGCCGCCTGATGTTTGTACCAGCACACCCTGGGAAGTCACCACGGGAGCAGTATATACCGGCGTATCGTCGGTATCGTCCATAAATGCAATACGGCCGTCAGAAAGGGCGATGAAATAAACATAACCTTCAAAATCGGCTACCACCGCATAATTACCGTAAATTACCGGTGCACTGACATTACGGTTTAAAAGACGGCTGTTTTCCCATATTTCATGTCCGTCAGTGCGGCTTATGCACCAGATGCGACCGTTGTCACCTGTGATCACGAAACAATCGTCATCAAAGGCTATATTGCGTGAACTGCGATAAGACAGACGGTTTAACAGACGTTTTTCCTTGAATGAATACCAAGCAAAACCCGAGTTATAGGCAGTTGAATAAAGATTTCCGTCCAAAAGCAAAGGTGATGAGGACACATCGGCAACTCTGTCCAGATCATTGCTGCCGGTAGGATTACCTATCATGAGACTGTTGACCGTAGCGCCGTTTTGCTGATCGACAATCAATACGCGTCCTGCCGAGGTTCCCATCAATACGAAATCCCCTGCTACCACGGGCCTTGCCTGAGAGCGTAATTTCAAACCGTTGGAGGTTGTTCCGGCCTGCCAGAGCTTCTTACCGCTTAAAGTATCGTAAGCCGTGAGTATGCCGCGTGAGTTTAATACGAATAACTTGGTCGCATCATCAGAGAAGGCAGGAGCAGTCAGGATCTCGGCGCTTAAATAATCTTTCCACTCAAGTTTGCCGCTTTGAGCATTCAAAACATAGATCCAACCGTTTTCAGTACCGGCTGCCACATGGTTGCCTCCGGCACTCACACCGCCTGAAACTCTCGCCGAATCCTCATCGTCATTTTCGTCTTCATCAGCAAGATCGGCGCTCCAACGGCGTTCACCTGAAGCAAGATCATAGGCGCTGACATCACCGGAACGGGAGGCAGCAAAGACCAAATTTCCCTGAACTGCAGGTCCTAATTTTGAATACTTACCGTCGGTACCGCCGACTCCGTGCGACCAGATCTCCTGCACATCTATGCTGTTGCTTATCTCCGGAGCCTCGGCAGGCTCGGCTAAATCCTTGTTGCCAGAGCAACCGTACAGCGCCAAAAGCGCAGGAAGCAGTAACACCAAAGAGCGTTTTAACATGTTCTCACTCCGCAAATCAGAACCGGAATTTTATTGCCTTCACCTTATCACGTCGCCAAAGCAAAAAAAAGGCGGCTGACGCCGCCGTTTTTTATCTTGTCAAAGAACCTTCGACTTCAGCACGTTGCAAAGAAAGATTGTATTCTCTTGCTTCTTCAAAAGCCGGACGATCGCCTTCTTTTGCCACGTCATCGAGTTTCATGGTCAAAAGAGGATTGATCTGGATTTTTTTGTCTTCACAAAGTTTCACGGCTTCGCGGTAAGCGTTACGAGCGCCCTCGCGATCGCCTTTGGCCAGCAAAACGTCACCTTTGATTTCAGCTTTTTCAACGGCATAGGCATCGGAATTTATTCCGTCCAAAGTTTTGACGGCATCATCATACTGCTTAAGCTGTGCCTGAATGCGGGCTTTGCTCAAAGATGCCACCGGAGTCACCAGTTTTCCACCGTTTTTGACGGCAAATTCAGCATGCTCTAAAGCCTGTTCAAATTGATCTTTAGAACTCTCGTAAGCGGCTAAATCCAAAGCCAGCAAAGCTCCGTAAATATCCTCATGCTCTTTAAGATATGCCGCAGCATCCTTTTCGATGTTTTGGGGAGATACGGAAAGCTTATACTGCATCTGATAAAGAGCATAGGCCTGTTGCTGAGCCTTCTCTAGCGTATAAGCCTGATACTGTCTAAAACCGATAAGACCTGCCAAAGCTATCACTATGCCTAAGGCAATGGGCTTCCAGTTTTCATGCCACCATTTGCGAACTACTTGCTCTCTCTCGTGATCGTCGGTTAAAACATCCATGTCTTTTCCACCTATATTTCCAGGATCTTGCGTAAAGCCTCAGGAGCATCATCAAGAGCATACTCGCTTTGAACACTGTCCTTGTTGCGTAAGTCCTTAATGGTAACAGAACCGCGGGCGATTTCGTCATTTCCCAAAATAACCGCGGCACGGGCACCGGTTTTATCGGCACGTTTGAACTGACGTTTGAAATTGCCGCCGCCGCAATGGGTCATGATCCTCACCCCGGGAAGTGCCTTTCTTAAAAAAGACGCGGTTTTGGCTTCATGCAGTTCAATATCGTCTCCTGATCCCAATACATAAACGTCGACGCTGTTTCTCGGGGCAATTTTTCCCAAAGTCTGCAGCAACAAAATGAGTCTTTCCATACCGAGACCGAAACCTACGGCACAGGTCGGGCTGCCGCCTAGTTGCTCCACCAGAGCGTCATAACGACCGCCTCCGCATACCGTACCTTGTGCACCCAAGGCGTCGGTAACCCACTCGAATACGGTAAGATTGTAATAATCAAGGCCGCGTACCAAGCGGGGATTTATTTCATAAGCTATGCCTTCGGCATCCAAAAGCGCACGCAACTTGGCAAAATGTGCTTTGGTTTCCTCTCCGAAATGATCGGCAAGTTTGGGAGCACTCTTTAAAAGCTCTCCCACCTTTTCGTCTTTGGTATCGAGCACTCTTAAAGGATTGGTATGAGTACGGCGTTTTGAATCCTCATCAAGCTCGTCAAAATGAGCCTCGAGGAATTTCACCAAGCTTTCACGATAAGCGGCGCGTTCTTGTGCAGATCCCAAAGAATTCAGCTGCAGTTTCACCTGATCCTGAATACCGAAACGTTTCCATAATTCATAGGTCATGATGATGAGTTCGGCATCGATATCCGGCCCTTTAAGACCGAACACCTCCACACCGGTCTGGTGAAATTGGCGATAACGTCCTTTTTGCGGCCTCTCGTGGCGGAACATGGGTCCCATGTACCAAAGACGCTGTTCCTGATTATAAATAAGGTTGTGTTCAAGCGCACAGCGCACGCAACCTGCAGTTCCCTCAGGGCGTAGCGACAGCATTTCTCCTGAACGATCTTCGAAGGTGTACATTTCCTTTTCCACCACATCGGTTACCTCGCCGATGGCACGGCAGAAAAGATTGGTGTGTTCCACCACCGGCATGCGTACCTCACTGTAACCGAAAGATGAAAGCGTCTGACGCAAAACCGTCTCCACCTGCTGCCAAACCGAGGTATCCTCAGGAAGCAGATCATTCATGCCGCGCACGGCCTGAACATTTAAAGCCATAGTAAATTCCTGTGTGGTTTTTTAATTTTCAAAATCGTTTAAGACAAGGAAGTCTTTTGCTCAGAAACAAGAGATCTTACCCTGCTTTCCAGTCTGTCGGCAGCTTCCTTACAAGGGATCTTACCGACCATTTTCCCTTTTTCATAAATAAGGCATTGCCCGTTTGCTGCTCCGCATACGGCAACATCGCTGTGCAGTGCCTCTCCCGGGCCGTTGACCACGCATCCCATCACCGCAATGTTAAGCTCCGTACGCACATCGGCAAGACGATGCTCAAGTTCTGAGACTAATCCTACAACGTCGATGCCGTGACGCGAGCAGGTAGGACAGGCGGTAATATTGACTCCGCGGGATCTTAAATGCATGCTCTTTAATATGGCCCAGCCTACTTTGACCTCTTCAACTGGATCTGCTGCCAAAGACACGCGTAAGGTATCGCCTATGCCCTGCTTTAACAGCCAGGAGATCCCTATAGACGAGAGCACCGTACCGGACATCAGTCCTCCTGCTTCGGTGATCCCAAGATGCAACGGCGCATCGGTAGCCAGAGCCAGTTTCTCATAAGCCTCTACGCACAGATTCAATTCAGATGCCTTAACCGAGAAGGCATAATCCTCAAAATCGTGATCATCAAGCGTGGTAGCTGCTCTCAAAGCCGCTTCAACCATGGCATCCGGAGTCGGAGCACCGTATTTTTTCAAAAGATCATGATCAAGAGATCCGGCGTTGACTCCCACGCGTATGGGCAGACCGTGATCTTTGGCTGCCTGACACACGGCTTCAATGCGCTCGTGAGATCCTATGTTGCCAGGATTGATACGCAAGGCTGCAGCTCCGCGGCTGGCGCAGTCCACGGCAATACGATAATCAAAATGAATGTCGGCTATAAGCGGCACCGGAGATGCCTTTACTATTTTGGCAAAGGCTTCGGATGCTGCCATGGAAGGCACGCTTACGCGTACCAGATCGGCTCCTGCTTCATACATAGCTCGGATCTGCAACAACGTTCCTTCAACATCCAAGGTATCGGTAGAGGTCATGCTCTGCACGCTGATGGGGGCCTTGCCTCCTATTTTCACTCCGCCCACGTCTATCTGGCGGGAATCACGGCGTACTATAGCCTCTGGCTTCCATTCCATAAAAAACTCCTAACGGGTGGGCAGATCAAAGCCTATGTTTTTCCCGGACGGCGACTTGGCAGTGCCGCCGTTATAGCGTACGCGTACCAAAGAGCTGTCCGAAACTTCTATACGCAAAGGAGGCATACCGGTAGCAGTCACCGTATCTCCGGCTTTAAAAGATCCGCTCTTTAAGATCCTGCCGTTACCTTTGATCCTAAGATATACAGCTCCCTGTACATTCACCGTAACGGTATTTAAAGAACCAATATCATTACGGCTGACAATTCTTACCTGCGACGAAACGTCGCGCACGGCACCTAATGAAGTTACCGCAGGTGTCGTCTTTGCATTTGTCTGCTTGACGGGATCAGTTTTCTGATCTTTTGCAACATTGTTTACAGGAACTGCAGTAGGCAGAGACTGAGCATTATCTTTAGTGCCGGAAATCAAAGGATCAGGCGGCAAAGTCTGCGCAGAAGACGCAGGATGAGCGGATGATGCTTTGGCCTTTTCCTGAGCAAACTTTGACAAAGCCTCGGCATCGCTGCGTTTTAAAGTAGGAGTCTCATCTTGTACCGGAGCTTTATCTCCTAAAGTTCCCGCAGCATCCTGAGCATCGCCGCCCTGAGCCTTGGCAATAAGATCATTAGTTCCCAACGCCTCGGCCTGTTGTCTGGCCATTTCGGTATTAGGATCGTAAGGGAGATTTTCCGTTTCGTGTTGCTCAGGCGGGAAAGTTTCCTCAGGAGCCATACTTTGTTCTACCTGAGCAGAAGGGCTTAAAGTCAATGCTCCGCTTTGATCTTCATCTTTAGATGAGGACGAAGACATAAACGCACCTATACCCATACCGACGCCGACCAAAGCCACGGCACCGACTACAGCCAAAGCTATCTTGCTAATTGACAAAGGACGTTTGTATCTCGTCTCTACATAAGCCTGCCTTGAGCGTTGCAAAGCAGCGTTTTGTACCTGACGTACGTTTTGCATATAAAGATCGACCACGGCTTTAGGATCGATATTCACCAGTCTGGCATAAGCCGTGAGATGCTGCACGGCAAACTGTGCTGCCGTAGGTTGATTTAATCTGTCATGTTCGATGTCGCTTACCGTATTCACCCTGAGCATCAGACGGGAGGAAACCTCTCGCAAGGACATGCCCAGCATTTCACGGGCGTGTTTTAGAATAGCCCCGGGCATATTGGGAACCTGATCATCAGGAAGTTCCGGAGTCACCGGGATCTTGTCAGGATCATCACCGTTGGGGCGTTCCGTACTCAAAACATCGTCATTAGGCATAAACGAAGTTACATTTTCGCTTTTACGCAAAGCGTCATCTGGTTGTACCTCCTGAGTATTTTCAGGTTGTACCTCGTTTGGCTGAGCCGATACTTCCGGGGAAATACGCGGCTGATTTCTCAAATGCTTGCTCATGCTTTATTTCCGTCAAATTCTTTTTGCATCTATCGCTGCCGTTTTCAGACGATTTTTAACCTGTCCTGCCAACTGACCGCAGGCCGCGGCTATATCATCGCCTCTGGTAGAGCGTTTCATCACGGTAAATCCCATATCCATAAGCTCACGTGCAAAGCGCTCCACTCTGTTTCCAGACGGTTTGCGATATTCAGAAGCTTCATGAGGGTTAAAGGGAATGAGATTTATCTTACAGGGAAGATCAGACAGCAGTCTTCCCAAAGCTCTGGCCTGATCTATGCCGTCGTTCACACCGTCTAAGAGCACATATTCTATGGTGACCTTGCCGCAGTTGGCGTTGGATTTGGAAATATAGTTGCGTACCGCATCCAAGACTTCGGCAATATGATATTTATCGTTAAGCGGGATCAATTTGCTACGTAATTCATCGTCAGGAGCATGCAACGACAAAGCCAGAGCTACATCGATTTTGCCGGCTATGGAATTTAAAACCGGAGCAACGCCTGAAGTTGAAATCGTCACACGACGCTTGGATAACGCAAACGCATAGTCAGACAGCAACAATGCACAGGCGGCCAATACCGGTTTTAAATTATAAAGCGGCTCGCCCATACCCATCATCACCACGTTGGAGATGGGTTTGTGTTCCTCATTATTACTAAATCCTACGCATGAAGCGGCACGCCACACCTGACCTATGATCTCAGAAAGCTTTAAATTGCGATTAAAGCCTGAGGCACCGGTACGGCAGAATACACATCCTACCGGGCAACCTACCTGAGTAGAAATGCACAAAGTATTGCGCCCGTCCTCGGGAATAAGCACGGTTTCCACGAGTTGACCGCCGCCTATATCCAAAGCCCATTTCACGGTACCGTCGCGCGATCTCTGCTCGGTAACTACTTGAGGAGCTTCTATAACGCAACATTCTTTAAGCCTTGCGCGCAGATCTTTTTTGATATTAGTCATAAGATCGAAGTCAGTCACTCCGAACTGGTAGATCCAGCGCATAAGCTGTTGAGCACGAAAAGGCTTTTCTCCCAAGGACACGCAAAAGTCCTTCATCTCCTCTATGGAGAGATCCATGAGATTGACTTTGTTTTCCACTCTTGCTCCTGCTGATTTTTACTAAGCAATCGGCTATTATACCAGTCGTGCAAAAACTTGCGACAGCGGTCTAAAACTAGATCTCAAGCCCTTTACCGCTTAACAAGCCGTCGACGAATTTTGGCAAGGTTTCTGAGGCTTTTCCGTAAAATCCCGCATCAAAATCTGAGGCTACGGCACTTTTTTTAAGATTGAACTCAAGACATGTCGCTCCGACACTTTTGGCAAAACGGCAAAAGCCTGCTGCCGGGTAAACTACTCCTGAAGTGCCTACGGCTAAAAAAAGATCGCATTTGGCAAGAGCTTTTTCTATAAGCTCCATGTCATGAGGCATTTCCTCAAAAAACACTATATCAGGACGTACTCCGCCGATTTTTCCGCACTTTGGGCATGGCATCTTCGGGAAAGTATCCCGCTCCTGCCTCCAGGAGGCACCGCAACATTCGCATCTTGCACAAAGCAATGCTCCGTGCATATGGATAACATCGCTGCTGCCTGCTTTTTCGTGCAGATCATCGATATTCTGAGTAACCAAAGTCACGCTACCGCCTGAAAAAGACGGCCATTCACGCTGCAGCTTCGATACTGCCAAATGAGCTCCGTTAGGTTTTTTATCCAGGAGCGAACGACGCAATTTATTATAAAAATTGTGCACTTTTTGAGGATCTCGTTTTAAAGCTTCCGGCACGCACACATCTTCAATGCGTTCGTTCTCCCATAAACCGCTTTCCGAACGAAACACCGGGATCCCGGATTCTGCGGAAATTCCGGCACCCGTCAAGATCACGATGTTCTTTAAAGTTTTATCAGTCAAGGCTGTCTCCGGTTAACCACAGACCTACGGGAAAGATGATTGCTCCCGTAGGACCTTTTCCCAAAAAAGGACTGCCTTCTGGCAAATAGGCAGAAGACAGATCTATATGCACCCATTGCTCGTCATCTGCAACGAAATGTTCCAAAAATGCCGCAGCCGCGCTCGCTCCCGGTACACTGCAACCGCTGCCGCAATTTGAAAGATCGGCTCGTCTTGACTTTAAAAAACGCTTATGGAAGTCAAACAGAGGCAACTGCCAGTAAAGCTCCCCGGTATAGGAGAAACAGTCCTTGAGACTTTGCGGCATGCGATTGTCTCTGCACAATACCGCGCACATATCGCGCCCTAAGGCATATTTGGCGCTGCCGGTGAGCGTGGCAGCGTCCAAAATAACCTTTGCTCCGTCATCACGTGCCTGCAAAATGGCATCTGCAAGCACCAAACGACCTTCGGCATCGGTATTGCCTATCTCAACCGTAGTGCCGTCCGGGTAACCTATGACATCCCCGGGCACCATGGAATCAGGTCCTATAAGATTTCTTGCACAGGCAAGATAAGCTCTTACGTGACGCTTAAGTCCAAGACCGATGGCTAAGGCAAGCGCTGCTGCAAGATTTACAGCTCCGGTCTTGTCAGTGCGCATATCCTCCATAAAGCGCTCGGGTTTTATGTCGTAGCCGCCTGCATCGAAAGTGATCCCTTTTCCGCACAATGCCACTTCAGGAGCGCCGTCGTCCGTTCCTTCAGGGAGATAATCTATAACGCCCATGCAGGCAAGTGAGCCCTTACCCACGGTTCTTAAACCTGAATAACGCTCAAACAGAGGATCTTCTGGGGTTACCACCCTCATGGAACAGCGGCCTCCTGAGATCTTGGCAGCGCTGCGGCATAATTCGCCCAAAAGCTCCATAAGTTGCACCGGAGTACATTCGTTAGATCCCAAATCGGCTATGCCGCGGGCAGAAGACACCATGGCAAAGATCCACGAAAGAGTACGTAACGAAGGCTCATCAAGCGGTAATGCAACCTTAAGATCTTTTTTAGGGCCGCTGTAAAGCGCATTTAAAAAGCCCAAAGCATCAAAAGGCGAGATCTCCTTTGATAACTTGAGTTTTACGTTGAAGATCCCGTGACTTGCCAAAATTCTGCCTGCGCGCATCAGCGGAAAATCATCGTGAGGTTTTATAAAAACAGCAGCGATGCGCGGCTCAAGATTTAAAAGATCCGTACTTTCATCATAAGGTGCAGGAGGCTGTTCCTCACTGATGCTGACCGTTACCAACTCATCAAGAGGCGCATTTTCATAGGTATAAAGCTTAAGTTCCATACTTAAAATCTCCGAAAATATTTGAAAGCTACGCTCTCAAAGTAGCTACGGCCTTGGTTATTGCCGATATGGCTTCGTCTATTTCCTGTTCTTTGGTAAATCTTCCCCAGGACAAACGCAACGACGCGCGGGCCAAAGCGTCATCAAGGCCGATCCCGGTTAAGATATACGAAGGTTTGAGATCAGCAGAGGAACAGGCAGATCCGGTAGAACATGCCACTCCCGAAAGCGTCGGCATAAGTTTCGAGCCGTCTATACCTTTAAAACTTACCGACAAAATCCCGGGTACATGATGCTCTCTGCTGCCGTTTATCACGCATCCGTCAATGGCACTTAGTCCTTTAATCAGCTTTTCCCTAAAAGCATTCATACGTTTGGAATCTTCACTTCCTTGATGGAGCATGATCTCAAAAGCTTTTCCCATTCCGACTACTTGGTGAGTCGGAACTGTACCGCCGCGCAAACCTTTCTCCTGTCCGCCGCCGAAGATCTGAGCCTCAAGCGGTACTTTCTGCGCACGTTGTACATACAAAGCTCCCACGCCCTTGGGACCGCAGATTTTTTCTGAGGTTAACGTAGCCATGGAAACGTCCGACGCATCAAAATCGGTTTTAACATAACCTGCGCTTTGGGCCGTATCTGTATGGAAAAAGGCTCCGTAAGATCTGGCAATTTTGGACAGTTCGTGCACGTCGTTTACCGATCCTAATACACTGTTAGCCTGCGCAAGCGTTACTAAAAAGACGTTCTCA
>CALBLB010000335.1 GCA_937896115.1 uncultured Succinatimonas sp. | reverse complement strand
TGCCGCGTCAAAAGTCTGACTGTATTTTTTCTCAAGATCTTCTTTATAATCAAAAATTTCTTTTACATATTGTGACAAAAAAGCCCGCGATGCCTCAGAGCAGCTGGCACTTACCTCAAAGCCTGATCCCTGTAAATACTGCACGAGGAGATGACCTACTCCTCCTGATCCTCCTGACACCAAGATTTTTCTTTCATTCTTGAAGCTGTGCAATATGGACAATGCCGTAAGACCTGCGGTAATTAATGCCGCGCCCTGTTCATAGGAAATGTCTTTTGGTAAAAGCATGCAGTGCTCTTTACGCACTATTGCCTCTTCTGCATAGGCTGCAGGATGATAAGGCGTACCTACGCTTGCTGCCAGACGATCCCCGCTTTTAAAGGCAGGATCTTTACTTTCCATAACTTCGCCTGCAACATCAAATCCCAATCCCCAGGGAAAAGGATCTGCAAGCCGTTGCTTGCAGACAAAACTGCTGCCTTGCCTGATCTTGGCATCGATAGGATTTACGGCAGCAGCATGAACCTTAAGTCTTACCTCACCGTCTTTTAGATCTTTTCTTTTGCATACGGTGTTTGCCAAAACCTCTGTACCGCCGAAGGCGGTCATCACCACTTGTTTAAACATTAATATTCCCCGTCAAACGGCAGAAATTGCCGCATCTTGCAGTTTAGCAAACCTCGGTGCCACAAGATACCATGCCAAAAGCGCACTCAGCACTGCGGCAATTGCAGGACTTATCCAGATCCCGTAAAGATCGTAAAAATGAGCCATGGGCAAAACCAGTACTACCGGAAAGGCAAAAGTGTTGGCAAAAGACAACACGAAGGCTCTGGTAGAGCTTTCAAGTGCGGTAAGAAAGCCGCGCAAAGCCATTTCAACCCACATCAGCAAATATCTAAACGATAACAAAGTGATGCAAAGATAACCGTAAGTTATGAATTCACTGTCTCCTTCCTTGGCATAAAGGGGGATCAGGAATTTGCCGAACAACTCGAGCAAAACGAACACCGTCAGCGAAAACAGTCCGCAAGTGCATAACAACCATTTTTCAATGGCGATCACGCGTTTTGGCAACATGGCACCGTAACAATAACTAAGCGCCGGTTGCATCGCTCCTATCATGCCGTCAAGCAACATCATGACCACCGATCCTATATACATCACCGCCGCATTGGCAGCCACGGCTGCAGTTCCTCCTGCTTTTAACAGCAGAGAATTGATGATGAGCATCAAAACCGACCACGAACTTTCTTCAAAAAACTGCGGCAAACCGTTATAAACCAACCTTAAAAACTGTCTTTTGGGGATCCCGCCTAAAGCAAATTTCAAATCAAGCTTGCCTCTTAAAAAAGGCCAAATTCCCAAGATCGCCCCCAAACTTAAAGACATGCAAGTGGTAAAGGATGCAGACCAGATCCCTTGGCGCAACATCACGATCAACACATAATCAAGCAGCAAATTCAAAAGCGAGGTAAAGATCCCCAAATACATGGAAAATTTTTGCAAGCCGCAGATACGCAGATAACTGTTAACATCGTAATAAAGACAGACTAAAGGTCCGGTTAAAAGATAAGATCTCACATAGACGGTAGCCAAGTTAACGGTCGCATCGTCAGCCCCCATAAAACGCAAAAACGGCTCGGTTACGAGAAAACCTGCCACACACATGAACAATCCCAAGCCCAAAGCCGTTAATACTCCTACGGTAAAGGTACGGTTGGCTCTTAAATTGCGTTTTTCACCGAGAAACTTGGCTATTTGTACTGCTGATCCCGTTCCTATCATCATCGCCACGGCAAACACCGCACCTAAAAGCGGCCACATCATATTTGCAGCTGCCAGCGATTCATGTCCCATATAATGACCAACGAACATGCCGTCTATTACTATATACATGGCAGATACTGCCATGCTTATTGAGCCTGGCAGTACGCAATAACCAAAGAGCCTGCCTACGCTCATGGTCGCAAAGAGTTCGGAACGCATAATGTGAATAAGGGATCATTTAATAGAATTTCGGCATATTTTTAGAATTTCTATACCGAAAGTCAATATATTAAGACGCCGTGATCAGGCGTAAGCAGAAAAAGACAGCCACTCCTGCGCCGTTTGTCGTCCCAATTGCTTGGATACCGCATCATAGGCGGCAGTCTTAGATGAAGAGTGAGCAGGTGAGGCAAACAAACTCTGAGCTTTGGCATATACCTGCTCGTAAGATGCCTGAACAGTATTTTGCTCCTGCTCCACAGCCTTACCGCCTTTGACTGCAACAGAATTTTGACGTTGCTCGGATCGGTTTTCCGCCGATCCCAAACGCTCTGCATTTAAAGAAGCATAAACGCTCTGAGAGTTAAGCGCATTGATAGTCATGACAAACCTCAGTGTTTACCCTGTTCAGAAACCTTTTTCCAGGCCACGTCATCGCGCACATAAAGCGGCAAAGCGTTTTCTGGATCACAAGTTTGCCCCTGCTCAAAGAGCACCGCACCTAATTTTGCGACCATTTGCGCATCAGGAAAATCCGAACGTTTGATGATATTAGGATTAAGACCTGCTGCATACAAAAGTTCAACTCCGCTGCCGCCTGCGTAAGCCGATCTGGCGCCCAAAGCATGAAAAATTGCTTCAACTGCGGCCTCAGGCGGCAAAACTTTAGGCTCCAACAAAGCTTTGGGATAAGCTCCGCTGCGATCATAGACGGCACAGTAGATTTCACCCATACGGGCGTCGATGGCGGCGACGGCAAATTCCTCGTCGGTACCCATTAAAGCCTGCATGGCCAAAGCCTCAAGTGAGCTTACTCCCGCACAACGAAGATTAAGCCCCAATGCCAGCCCCTGGGCGGTAGATGCGGCGATACGTACGCCGGTAAAAGATCCCGGTCCTTTGCCGAATACTATTCCGTCTAAATCCTGCTTGCTGATCCCTGCTTGTTTTAAAACGAGATCCGTCATCGGAAGAATAAGTTCGGCATGTTTTTGAGGAGCTAACTCGCTTACCCCCGTGATCTCGCCGTCAACATACACGGCTGCCGAGCAATTTTCAGTCGCAGTTTCAACCGCTAAAAGTTTCATCCTCATTCTCCTTTTTCTTAATCGTCGGCTGTGCATGCAACGATCTTAAAAAATTCCGCAAGCTTGTCAGGCTGCTGCACATTGTAACAGGAGGCAAACTCTTCAAGAACAAACTTCCGTAACGTTTTTTAAGCAAGCGGGGATCACAGATCACCAAACCGCCGGTATCATCCTCATGGCGTATAAGCCTGCCCGTCCCCTGTCTTAACTCGATCACCGCCTCAGGTACGGAAATATCGATGAAACTGCGGGCTTGTCCCTGGCTTTTGGAATCATAATATTCACAACGGGCCGCATATACAGGATCCGACGGCGATTTAAAAGGTAATTTATCTATAACTACCAGCGACAGAGCCTGTCCCTGCACGTCGACCCCGGCCCAAAAAGAAGTAGTTCCCACCAAGATAGCATTACCCAATTGGCGGAATTTATTTAATAACTTGGTATTGGACAAGCCCTCATTTTGAACCAAAATAGTACGTTTTTTATCAAAATGCATTCTAAGACTTGCCGCTACGGCATTTAACGCATTGTTTGAGGTGGTTAAAAAGAAAATTCCTCCTTGGTTTTCTTCAAACAAAGGAGCCAACAGCTCGACTAATTTACCTTCACGACCTGCCGTGTTGGGCTCCGGGAAAGAATCCGAGATCAACAAAGCGGCATGATTACGGTAATCAAATGAACTGGGAATGGCCAGCTCTTCGATGCTTTTTGAACTTGCCCCGATGTCACGACGGAATTTGTCAAAACGTCCGGCCACGCTTAAGGTAGCAGATGCAGCCAGAACTCCTAACCGGTGCTCTTCACATTTATTTAAAAAATTACCAAAGAGCGAGCTTATCTCAAGAGGAGTGATCCTAAAGCAAAAACCGCGCTTGGAAACCTCAACCGATCCTACATTGGCATTTTTTTGCAAACCTTTGTTTTCTGCTTTGATTTCCATAAGGCTTTCTAGGGTGTCTTTCATTTCATTAAGACTTGCCAGCATGGAAGAAAAAGCTTCTTCATCAAAATCCTTGCAATCATCAAGGAAACGGATCATGGCCACCATTCCTGACCACAGACCGGCCATTAAATCGCGAAATTTAAGATTCAGGATCTGCTCTTTGCCTGAATTACGGTTTTCCTCATAATTTTGATAGCGATAGCACAAAAAATTTCGGTGAGCAGGACAACCCTGATCGCTTAGATAATCAAACAAAGCCGCTGACGCTTTGCTTAATTTTTCATAACCTTTTAAAAACTCGCCCTTGATCTCAAGTCTGTCCTGATCGATGAGCTGTTGGATGCTGTCTCCTATCTTTTTCAGTTCCAACAAAGAGATCTCAGCGCCCAAATGATTGCGCCCTTCATCAGGAAGCATATGAGCCTCATCGAAAACCAAAAGCTTATATTTGGGTAACAGGATGCAAGGTCTTTCCTCGTCAAACACATCATCGACTTTAAGATCGGCAAAAAACAAAGCGTGATTTATCACCACTATCTTGGAGCTCACGGCTTTTTGTCTTGCCAAAATAGCAAAACAGCTGTTACGAAAACGGCACGCTTTGCCGCGACAGGTATGTTTGTCACAACAGATCTGTTGTACAAAATCTTTGGGAAATTCCGAATTGATTTCGGCAAAAGTACACTCGGGACTGTCAGCTTCTGCAAGTTTTTGCTGTTTGATAGCCAGCAACTGCACTTTTTTTATGAAATTGGCCCTGCTTCTTATGCCGTCATTGCCTTCTGGATCTTCTATACCCAAACCGTTGGCATTTTGGAAACGGGCCTGATAATCGGCAAAACGCTTTTTACAAAGATAATTGGAAAGACCTTTTAAGGCAAAAAAACAGGGTTCTACATGTAATAAATCGCAGATCCTGGGCAGATCTTTTTTTACCAATTGATCCTGCAGGGCTTTAGATCCGGTTGAAATTACAGCAGTTTTTCCGCTGAGCAGCATAGGCAAAAGATAAGCATAAGTTTTGCCCGTTCCCGTACCGGCTTCGGCAATCAAAGTACCGCCCCTGTCAAAAGCCGCCTTGACATGTTGTGAAAGTTTAAGCTGGCCTGCCCTCGGTACAAAGTCTTTAATCTGTTTTAAAAATCTGCCCTGAGGTCCGATAAAAGACTCTACGGTATCGGCATCGGTAAAATCAGGACCGTATATTCTGGATAAATCATCATCCGCGACATGTCTGCCTTCAAGGAGGCTTAATTTCAGGGCATCATCATTCAAAGCTTAAGCTCCGATGCGCTAATCAAGAGCAAAGATCGCTCGCACCGATGACTCAACGCTGACGGATCCAGGGGTATATTCGGCAGCTTCGGGCATGGCGTCTGCCTGCACGCTCATAAGTCTTACGCCCTTGGCATTATAAGGACGTATATTATCGGTACGTGTATCCCCAAAACTTAACTGACACGGTTTTAACAGCTTTACGCCAAAACCTTTGGC
>CALBLB010000334.1 GCA_937896115.1 uncultured Succinatimonas sp. | reverse complement strand
GCACTAAATATAGGAACAGGCTATATGTTAACCCACACTTATGCCTGAAGCCTCCGATTTTTTTTCATATACCGATAAGGCAGGACTTTTTAAAAGATAAGCGTACTTGTTTGCCGTAGTGCATACGAGATCGGCAAACATACGGTAGGCATCCCCAAAACTGTCACCGTAAATATCTTTTAAAGTAATGGAGATGACGGGAAATTTTCCCATAAATTCCCGGCAAAATTCCCGGTCTTTGATGATCTCAGTGTCTTTAAAGAGTCGTTGTTGCAAGCCGGTATCGTCAGGATCTTGCTCGTTTAACTTAAGAAAAGCGGCAAAGGTATTCAAAGTAAGCGTTTTGCCAAAGCGGCGCGGACGGGTGATAAGCAGTACAGAGGAGCTTTCTTTAAAAACCGTCTTTATATATGCAGTCTTGTCAACATAGTAAAGATCATTATCCATGATGTCTTTATAGTTTTCACTTCCCACCGGCAATCCCTTGAATACTTTTTCCGACATATATGAACCTCTTTACCAAAATACCTACGGGAAAACCAAGTTGCCGGTTACTGCTTTTAAACAAGCTCAGCTTAATTATAGCTTATCCGTAAAATACCGCCTTTTGCGCTTTTAAAAACCCGGATCGCCGCGGCAGCCTAGCTTCTTTCTCTGATCTAAAAAAAATGGCATGTTTTTTTCATAAGTACCTACAGATTATTAAAAGGCGGCAAAAAGTCGCCAACAAGCAGCAACAGCTCCTTAGGAGAAACTAAAATGGCTCTTTACGTCAATACCAACGTTACCTCGCTAAGAGGTCAAACTTCGTTAACCAACGCGACCAACAAACTTGAGACTACCTACCAGCGTCTGTCCACGGGCTTGCGCATCAATTCTGCCAAAGACGATGCCGCAGGACTGCAGATCTCAGATCGTCTCACCGCCCAAATAAACGGTCTTGATCAGGGTAATCGCAACGCCAACGATGCCATTGCGCTGGCTCAGGTCATGGACGGGGCATTGGACGAATCCACCTCGATGCTGCAGCGTATCCGTACTTTGGCCATTCAGGCGGCCAACGGTACCAATACCTCGATAGACCGAACCTCCATCCAGCAGGAAGTAAGTCAGCTCTCCTCCGAGATCACCCGTATTGCCTGCAAGACCACCTACGCCGGCAAACAGGTCTTGGCAGGTGCCGGCAAAGGCATGCTGCTCTCAAGCGGTAAAGTAAGATTTCAAGTGGGCGCCTATGCCTACGATACTTTGGATGTCAGCCTGTCAACCGGCATGACTTTGTCGGGAATTTACGCTTTGGCCACCGTAGGCGGCAATCCTCAGGACAAAGGCTTCTCTGCCAACGGCAAATCAGGTCTTATCACCGATCAAAAAGGCTATTATTTCGACGTTTCCACCTTCGACAGTGCTCAGGACGTGATCAAAGCCTGCGACGCCGTGCTCAATGTCGTGGACACCAAACGCGCTGAATTGGGTGCCATCCAAAATCGTATGGAATCGACGATCCGCAATCAGTCCAATACTTCTGCAAATATTTCAGACGCCCGCTCGAGAATTCGCGACACCGATTATGCAGCCGAGGCCTCCAATATGACGGCTCAAAGCATCATTCAGCAGGCGGCTTCATCGATTTTGACTCAGGCCAACCAAAAACCGCAAATAGCCATGAGCCTGTTACAAAGTTAAAAAAGTTTTCTCTCCTGAGCGTTCTGCTCATTTGGCCGGACAGCAATGTCCGGCCCTTTTTTTACCTAAACTCCCCAAAAGCTTCTGCGGCAAAAAATTGTCATGCATTTCAATCCATTGCCGATTGTTTACCGCTTTTTAGCCGACTAACGCGCCGTTATTTCTTCTTTTATTAAATTTTTACTTATATTTCATGCAAATAAGTTATTTTTACCGTTTTTCTTAAGATTTTGGCACGATCCTTTCATAAGTAAATACGTGAATTAAAAAGTTGCAAGATCATGTCGGGTTGAAGAGAGTCCGACATTTTGGAGCGATGTTGCAACCAGAAAAAACGGCATTCAAAAGCCGTATTCAGGAGAGAAAAAAATGGCACTTTATGTAAATACCAACGTCACCTCGCTGCGCGGTCAAACCTCTTTGACCAACGCCACCAACAAGCTTGATACCACTTATCAGCGTCTGTCCACGGGGTTGCGCATCAATTCGGCCAAAGACGATGCCGCAGGCCTGCAGATCTCTGACAGACTCACTGCCCAGATAAACGGCCTTGATCAGGGTAACCGCAACGCCAACGACGCCATCGCGCTGGCTCAGGTCATGGACGGAGCGTTGGACGAATCCACCTCGATGCTGCAACGTATC
>CALBLB010000333.1 GCA_937896115.1 uncultured Succinatimonas sp. | reverse complement strand
CGGCTGAAGCCGAAGCTTTTGCAGCCAAATGGTTGGGACGCAACTTGGTAACTCGTCAGAGCGGTCCTCAGGGTTTGCCGGTAAATCGTATCCTTATTGAAAAAGCGGCAGATGTAGAAAAGGAACCCTATGTAAGTTGCGTTATTGACCGCTCCAAAGCTGCCCTTATGGTGGTAGCTTCAGCCAGCGGCGGTATGTCAATTGAAGAGGTGGCCAGGGAAAATCCTGAGAAGATCTTAAAAGAAAGCATAGATCTTACTATAGGGCCTACGGTATACCAAGGAAGAGAACTTGCTTACAACCTGGGACTTGAAGGCAAACAAGTCGGAGAATTTGTAAAAGTTTTCAAAGGCATGGTTAAGATGTTTTTGGATAAAGATCTTTCTTTGGTAGAAATAAACCCTCTGGTGGTCACCAAGGAAGGCCATCTGCAATGTCTTGATGCCAAGATCAATATCGATCCTTATGCCTTGTATCGTCATCCTGAGTTGCAGGAGCTTGACGATCCTTCGCAGGAAGATCCGAGAGTTGCCCGTGCCGTAGCCGCAGGCTTCTCTTATGTTCCTTTGGAAGGTTCCATAGGATGCCTGGTTAACGGTGCGGGACTTGCCATGGGAACTATGGATATCATCAAAAACTTAGGCGGAAAACCAGCAAATTTCCTGGACGTCGGAGGAACGGCTTCCAAAGAGCGTGTTAAGGAAGCGTTCAAGGTTATTTTGGAAGATCCCCATGTCAAATGCATCATGGTCAATATTTTCGGCGGAATTGTAAGATGTGACATGATCGCAGAGGGGATCAAAGGAGCAGTTCAGGAAATCGATACCAAGGTACCGGTGGTGGTAAGGCTTGAAGGCAATCATGCCGCATCAGGACAACAGATCTTAAACGGATGCGGCCTTAATATCGTGTCGGCCCGCGACTTAAGACAAAGTGCCGCTTTGGCTGTAAAAGCAGCTGCCAGTGCATAAGGAGGGCTAGATCATGAGTATTCTTATCCATAAAGACACCAAGGTTATTTGTCAGGGTATTACCGGTGCTCAGGGTACTTCGCATTCAGAGCAAATGCTGGCATACGGTACCAAACTTTTAGCCGGGGTAACTCCCGGTAAAGGAGGACAGCGTCATTTGGGCTTACCGGTGTTTAATACCGTGCGTCAGGCCAAAGAGGCCGTAGGTGCAGACGCTACTATGATCATGGTACCGCCTCCTTTTGCGGCAGATTCTATACTTGAAGCCATAGCAGCACAGATCCCGCTCATAGTGTGCATCACCGAAGGGATCCCGGTTTTGGACATGTTAAAGGTGAAGGAAAAACTGCGCACATCAAAGAGTGTGCTCATAGGCCCCAATTGTCCGGGGATCCTTACTCCCGATGAATGCAAGATAGGAATTATGCCTTCTGAGATCTTCAAAAAGGGAAAAGTAGGCATAGTCTCGCGCTCCGGTACGCTTACCTATGAAGCCGTGAAAGAGACCACGGATGCAGGTTACGGTCAGTCAACCTGCGTAGGTATAGGCGGAGATCCGGTACAGGGATCAAGTTTTGTGGACATGCTGAAGCTTTTTGAGCAAGATCCGCAGACCGAAGCCATAGTCATGGTAGGAGAAATAGGCGGTACTGCCGAGCAGGAAGCGGCGGCTTTCATCAAAGCTCACGTACACAAGCCGGTGATCTCCTATATTGCAGGGGCTTCTGCCCCCAAGGGTCAGCGCATGGGACATGCCGGTGCCATAGTCTCAGGAGGCGGATCTACGGCAGCCGAGAAACGTGCAGTGCTTGAAGCTGCAGGGGTTACCGTAGTGGATACGGCTGCAGATATCGCAGACGGTATTAAAGCTGCCACCGGCTGGGCTTTTGCATGAACCAAAATTCCCCTCATAATTGAGGGGGATTGTTTAAGGCCTTTTAGTGATGATCCTGACTTTGGCCGTTCCGCCTTCGCCGCAGAGATTTTTGTACAGAGCTCCAACTACCTCTTCAAGTTCTTTTTCAAGTCCGAAAGGGTAATTTACGATCAGCATGCCGGATCCGCACATGCCGCGTAGCTCTTGTTGCGGCTCGACGCATAGTTCTGCCTGTAACAGCGGAACATTCATACGGCGCAATTCCTGAGTAAGTTCCTTTGAATGATCGCTAAGACGCCCTAATACCGGGTACCAAACGGCATAGATCCCGACGGCCCAACGGGCAAGTCCTTTTTTCAAGGCTTTGACCAATTCGTGATATTCATTCTTTTCTTCATAAGCAGGATCGATAAAACACAGTCCGCGTCTTGGTGTCGGCGGCAGTAAAGCTGCTATGGCTTCAAGTCCGTCACGATTTTGGACATTGATGCGTTGATCTTTTCTGAAGATCTTATGCAGACTTTCGGCTTCTGCCGGGTGGAGATCGATAAAGGTAAGTTTGTCCTGCTCTCTTGATAACTGTGCCTCAAGATAAGGTGATCCCGGCATCAAAGAAGGATCTTCCTGTCGTAATTTAGCCAAAGCTTCGTAGTATTCAGGCACCAGTCTTTTCAGATCGCGATTTTGCAAGATCTTATTAATACCGCTTTGATATTCTTCATTCTTTTGAGCAAAAGTTGAATTTTGCGAATATATTCCGGCACCTGAATGGGTATCGATTACCGAGTAAGGTTTGTCTTTTTGATTAAGGGCTCTTAACAACAGGCAAAGCGTCAGATGTTTAATGATATCAGCGTGATTACCGGCGTGAAAGCCGTGACGATATGAAAGCATAAAAGATCACAGAAGGCGGCTCAATGCCGCCTGAAATATTTAAGAATTAACCAATTGATAAATCAGGAATGAAATTTTCCGTCAGTATAGACGCACTCTCCGCCTACGTAATGCATTATTTTTGCAGCCCCGGGGTTAAACAGTTCCTGCACCTCATCAAAGAGTCCGGCTTTGACCATTACGCTGACGGCACGGCCTATTAAGATCCCGGTTTGTTCAAACAGATCGTGCATGAGTATTTCACACTCTATATACCCTAAAGCATTCGGGATCACCGGAATGCCGAATTTTAAAGAATGCTCAGGAGTAATGCCTGCAAAGGAGAATTTATCTCCGGTATTGCAGCCGTGATCAGATCCTACCTTATAAGCATGGTCAAGCGCATCAATTCCGGGCAAAGCGATCACATAGCGTCCCGTGTCCAAAATGTTACGGGTAGTGGTGTGCTCTTTTGCCAGCACCACCAAAGGCTGATCATAATCATATACCGTATTCCAGGCACAGGTCATGACATCAGGTACTCCCTTTGACGAGACTGTGCTTACATTGATGAGCTGTCCTCCTCCCATAAGGCAGTGGACTTTGTCGTTTTTTAAAATACTGTAACCTTGCATCGTTTATTCCTCCTGACGTTTTATATCGTTTGGGAAAAGTTGAAAAATCAGGGTATCAAGGGTGAAGCACCCGCTACTTAATCGGCGCGTTTTATTACCAGTGAGGTATTGACTCCGCCGAAGGCAAAATTGTTGGTTTGGATAAATTCGGTATCAACTTTACGTATGGTATTTTGGATGTAATCAAGATCTCCGCACAGAGGATCGATGTTTTTAAGATTAAGCGTGGGGGCAAACCATCCTTCTTGCATCATCATGAGACTCATGTAAGCTTCGGTTGCTCCGCAGGCGCCCAAAGTGTGACCAAAATAGCTTTTAAGTGAAGAAAAGGGCGTTTGGTTGCCGAATACGGCTGCCGTGGCCAAAGATTCGGCCTCGTCTCCGCGGGTAGTGGCGGTACCGTGAGCACAGATATAGCCTATTTCACCGGCAGGAATTCTTGCATCTTTTAATGAATTTCTTATACAGATCTCGATGGTTTCTTTATTTGGCTGAGTAATATGCGTAGCATCACAATTGGTTGAAAAACCTACGATTTCACCCAAGATCTTTGCGCCGCGAGCCTTGGCATGCTCATATTCTTCAAGGACTAAGGCTCCTCCGCCTGCGCCTATTACCAAACCGTCTCGGTTTTGGTCAAACGGTGCCGGAGTAAGAGCCGGAGTGGTATTTTTTTGAGAGGTGGCATAAAGAGTATCGAAAACAGCAGATGCTCCGGGACTCATTTCCTCGGCTCCTCCTGCCACCATGGCTATTTGTTTGCCTTCGCGTATGGTTTCATAGGCATAACCTATGGCTTGAGATCCTGAAGTACAGGCACTTGAAGTAGGAATGATCCTGCCTCTTATACCGAAGAACAGACTTACATTGACGGCAGTGGTATGCGGCATAAGTTTTACGTAAGTTGAAGACGATATGCAAGAGGTATCTTTTGAGGAAATGAGTGCTCCCATATCGGCAATAGCCTGAGCTCCCCCTGAAGAGGAGCCGAATGCAACCCCGGTAAAACCGTCTTTTAAACAAGGATCTAAAATCAGACCTGATTGGGTGAGAGCAAGCTCCGATGCACGCACGGCATACAGACTTACTGCGCTCATGGAGCGGGTTTTCTTTCTGGTGTAATGCTCAGGAAGAATAAAGTTGTCTACAGGTGCGCCCAAACGCGTCAGCAAGCCGTTGATCCCGTCCCATTCATGCATATAACGCACGGCATTTTTCAAAGACAGCAACCCTGATTTTATGTTGTCCCAATTTTCTCCGAAAGCCGTGACTGCTCCCATGCCGGTTATGGCCACTCTTTTTGCCATATTAAGTCTCCTTAAATCATTCCGCCGTTAACCGAAATCACCTGCCGCGTAACGTAGGAGGCATCATCTGACATTAAAAAAGAGATCACCCCGGCAACTTCCTCAGGTTTTCCCGTACGTTGCATGGGGATCATGTTCATGGCTATTTTCATGGCAAATTCGTCAAGTTCGGCCATTTCCGTATCGATAAGCCCGGGAGCAACACAATTTACCGTGATCTTTCTTTTGGCAAGTTCTACGGCCAAAGCTTTTACCGCACCTATAAGTCCGGCTTTTGACGCTGAATAGTTTACTTGTCCGCGATTTCCTATGATCCCGGATACCGATGATACGGCGATGATCCTTCCTCCCTGACGTTGACTGATCATGGGCATAACCAAGGGATTTACCGTATTGTAAAAACCGTCCAAATTAGTCCTCATGACTTTATGCCAACATTCGTCGCTCATCATGGGAAAGGCGCAGTCATCCGTGATCCCGGCATTGACTATCACTCCCCAGAAAGGACCGTTTTGTTCCACTTCGCGAGTTAATTCTTTGGATGCCGATTCAAAATTACCCACGTCGAAGGAAACGGTTGAGCAGGTGCCGCCGTCATCTTCTATTTCGTATTTAAGTTTGGTGGCATTTTCTTCATTTTTGTGAAAATGCAGACACAATTTAAAGCCGTCGGCGGCAAGTCTTTTGGCTACGGCATAACCTATTCCGCCGGATGCCCCGGTTATCAAAACTCTTTTATTGTTGTTATTCATTTTTATTTCTAGCTTCTGGAGCATAATTTTATGATTTCATCATCAGATGGCCTGTAAACGGTAAAACGCCCGCTGCAAAGGATTGTGTCAAAACTTTTTATGCCTCCGTAAAAACAGCCTATGGAGTCGTCATTCATAAGCATGTCAACGTTGATGAGCAAACGTGAATTTTTTGCAAAAGTTTGGCAGTTTGTTTTGAAATCGCGTGATCCCAGAGCCATACCTACGCAAAGTTTAGGGCGGTTCATGATCTGATCTAATATTCCCGCATATACGCCTATACATTGAAAAATAAGCTCAGTTCCAACCAACGAAGGCAGACTTCCGTCAGCGTTTAAAAAAGGTGCCAAACGTTTTTGGGATGAAACAATGCTAAGGCACAGACAGTGTCTGTCGTCAGCCTCTAAAACTTCATCTAGCAAAAGCATCGGAGCTTCGTGCGGGAGATAACAGGAAGGATCTTGATATTTCATGATTTTATCCCGAGAATGATGCTGACATTATTTCCGCCGAAAGCAAAAGAATTTGACAT
>CALBLB010000332.1 GCA_937896115.1 uncultured Succinatimonas sp. | reverse complement strand
AAGCTTTCTTAAGCTCGGGAGTAACCATATCAAGAGAAATGAGTTCGAGCTGACCTATGCCAATCTTATGACCGTTCATATCGAAATCTTTGAAGTCACGGAAAATGAGATCGCGCGGAGAGGCATTTAAGTTCGATTTGGCTTTGAACATGTCCATACCCAAAGCATTCACGTCCTTAACCCCGGCGATCTTGGCCAAATCGGCAGCGGACTTCTTATCAAATTCGGTGCAGGTCGGGCTCTTAAAGAGCAGGGTATCTGACAAAATGGCACAAAGCATGCCGCCTGCGATGTCGGCAGGAATTTTGACTTCGTAATAGTCGTAGAGGAATTTAACGACGGTATTGGCACAGCCTACCGGCTGGATCCAGCACTCAAGCGGAGAATCGGAAGTTACGTCTCCTAACTTGTGGTGATCGATGATGCCTTTTAAGACGGCGTCTTTGAAGTCGTCAGGAGCCTGAGCCAGATCGGAAAAGTCGACTAAATAAACATCTTTACCGGCAACGGAGTTAACAACTTCAGGTGCTTTTAAACCGAAACGTTCAAGAACGAAAGCAGTTTCGGGAGCAGGAGTGCCCTGAGCTGCGGCAACGGCGTCGATACCGCGTGCTTTATAAAGGTTGGCTGCAGCAATGGCTGCAATGATGGAATCGGTATCGGGATTCTTATGTCCTAATACAAGTGCACTCATGGAATACCTCGAAGAATTGGTTGATTTTTCACATGCACCGATTTTATCACACTCTGCTTGATCAAGAGTATTTACGGGAGGATGAACCTGCATGGTTGAGGTGACGGAGTGCTGTGCCAATGCTTGATTGAAAAAAAACATTGAAGTAACTAGCAATGCCGAAACAAAAGTTTTTAACATCATTTTAATCTCCGTTGGGATCGTCGGTACGTCGTATACAGATTACCCTGTTTAACTATTATTTTGTTGATTTTTTTGAAAATAGGCGGATTTTTGGCAGTAAGTGCCAAGATCCCGCGGGCACAGCGCCAGTCGCAGTTAAGATCATGCCCGCCCTGATTGAATTCAAATGCACAGTTAATTCCCGCTGTTTTATAAAAATGCAGGGTATCAAGGGTGTTTTGCTCAACTGTGGCGATCAGCGCCTGAGAATTTAGTTTTTCCCGATCGCCCAGCGACAGATAAATGCGATCGGGCACGGCTTTTAGGGTATGAGTTTTGATAAAAGGCAGAAAATCAGGGAACCACAGCGATCCTGAAAATGATCCGGCCCTTTTAAAAAGATCGGTTTGATATAGGGACCAAAGTGCGAACAGTCCGCCTAAAGAATAACCGCAAAGGACTAGAAAAGCAGGCTCCAGAGTACAACGTTTTTTTACCTCGGGAATGAGGTAAGAGCACAGTTCGTCAAGATAATCTCGTGCTCCTGCACTGCAGGATGAGCTGTCTTTTAACAAGGCTTTTTGATCCAAAGGAGACATGTCATCCCCCCAGTCAAGACCGCCTATACAACACAGGGAAAACTTGCCGTGCGGTTTTTTTGAAAGCTCTTGGTACAGTTTTTCGCCCTCTCCCATAAAGATATTGATTATCACCAAAGGAGCGTGAGGATCATCGCTTGCAAAAACATTGATAAAACGCTTTCCCAGTTTGAATTTCATGATAAGTCCCAAAATCCGTAAAGTCCTTGTGGGAATTATATGAAAAAGCCCCGCAAGGGCGGGGCTTAAATAACTTTAACGG
>CALBLB010000331.1 GCA_937896115.1 uncultured Succinatimonas sp. | reverse complement strand
TACGGCGAGCAGCACGAAAATAGACTTCAACACCTGCGTCTTGCCTTGGTATTCTCTCAAAAAGACCGACAATTCGTTGAATATGCTGCGGTGTAAGGAAAAACAATCATGACTTACAAGACTCTCAGTACCGAAGATCTGGCCCTCCTGCCTTGTGCCGAATCTGATTTTCATCGGATCCGTGAACGTAATAATATTTACGTCGATAAAACTGCGCTTATTTACAAGCTGGCAATTACTACCCAAAAGTTCTTTTTCTCCCGTCCGCGCCGCTTTGGCAAAACTCTGCTTTTAAGTACCTTCGAATCGTTGTTTAAATACGGATTAAGAGATTTCAAAGGATTAGCCATAGAAAAACTTTGGACTGATAAGAAGACTTATCCTGTCATCAGACTTGATTTTTCAGACTGTACCGACTTTGATGATGAAGATGAATTTAAAGAGTTTTTCGATGAAATGTTGCTTAAGGCAGTAAGCAACAGCGGTTTGGTACTTCCTAAAACAGATCCTGATTTAGGTCTTAAAACGGTGCTTTCCCGTTTTGATTATTTGTTAGAGCATGCACAATCGCCTTTACCGGTATTGCTAATAGATGAATACGACGCTCCTTTAAATGACTGTTTAAAAAATCCCGAGCTTCATTTCAAAGTTCAAAGAACTCTTGCGCGTTTTTATAGCAAGTTAAAGAAAAACAGTCCAAACTTACGTTTCTTATTCATCACCGGCATCTGCAAGCACAATACCTTGGATCTTTTCTCCTCAGGTAACTTTATTCAAGACATAAGTTTTAGTACCGATTACGGCTCTTTGACTGGTTATACCGTACAGGAGGTAGAGAAATACTTTACCCACTACATAGAAAATGCAGCCGCAAAACTGCACCTAAGCTTTGACGAATGTTTTGCCAAAATGCGTCGTTACTATGACGGTTTCTGTTTTGAAATGTATGGCGAACAGCATGTATTCAGTCCTTGGTCTGTCTTAAATTTCCTATCAAAACCTAAAGACGGTTTTAGAAACTATT
>CALBLB010000330.1 GCA_937896115.1 uncultured Succinatimonas sp. | reverse complement strand
CCATCTTAAAGCATGGAACGAACTTTTGGCAGAACTTGGCATGCCGCTTATGACCTACGAATACATCTTAAGCGTAGGCGGTATAAAGTCCTCCGAGATCTGCCGCATGATGTGCGAAAAAGCCGGAAGAACAGATCTCGATCCCGTGGCCACGGCTGCTAAAAAGACCGGAATTTATATTGAAAAATATTTAAATGAAGTTCCGCTTTTTGACTCAATTGCGACTTTTTTAATTGAAGGACATCGCTGCGGTCTTAAGATAGCCGTTGCCACCGGCTCTCAGCTTAAAGAAACCATGTCGCTGTTAAAACGCCATGATCTTGCAGAGATGATCGATGCAGTGGTAAGTTCTGATCAGGTCAAACACTGCAAACCAGCCCCAGATACCTATCTTGAAGCGGCAAAACGCATCGGAGTCGCACCGCAGGACTGTCTGGTTTTTGAAGACACTAACGTTGGCTTGCAAGGGATCAAAGCTGCCGGCATGACTGCTTTGCAGGTAAAAGGCGGCAAAATCATCTCTGATTTTCTTCTGCCTTGAAATTAAAGCCGAAGACATAGGCTTCGGCCTTTTTCATTAATTGCTAATCACTGAACTTCGGCTCCATCCACGCAGGTCTTTCATTGATCTTGTCAGGATCGTAATTGCGTCTGTCATTGCAGTTCATATCGGATATGGTTGCCAGATCGCCTTGAGACAACTCAAAATCAAAGAGTTTCGAATTCTCAATGATCCGCTCTTCGCGCACTGATTTTGGGATCACCGCAACTCCGCGTTGCAGATCCCAACGTAAAATTATTTGGGACGGAGTCTTGTGATAATACTCGCACATACCGACTAATCTTGGATCATCGAGCAACAATCTGCCCTCGCCGCCTAAGGGTGAATAAGCCTCCATCAGGATATTCTTACGACGACACCAGGTGGTAAGCTCTTCTTCGGTATTGGTAGGATGGATCTCGGTTTGATTTACCTGAGGTACACAACCGCCTCCTGCAAGCAGATGCTCTAAGTGATGGATTTTAAAATTGGAAACACCTATGGCACGGCACAGACCTTCTTTTTGCAACTCTTCAAGTTTCAACCACGCCTCTTCATATCCGGTAAAAGGCCAATGCAATA
>CALBLB010000329.1 GCA_937896115.1 uncultured Succinatimonas sp. | reverse complement strand
TACTTGCCTGTTCTACGGAGCAATCTCAGGATCAGGTCCTGCCACAGTGGCCGCTGTCGGTACCATGGTTGTTCCTACCATGCTGAAACTTGGCTACGACAAGCCCTTCGTTCTGGCCCTCGTCGCCACCGCAGGTTCAATCGGCGTGATCATTCCTCCTTCGATCCCTATGGTGATCTTCGGCGTATCCACCGGTGCATCCGTTACCTCATTGTTCATGGGCGGCTTCTTCCCGGGACTGTTAATCGGTCTGGCTCTCATTACCTATTGCTATATCCACTGCAAAAGACGCGGACTTAAGGGTACTGCCGATACCTTCACCTGGGCAAAGGCCGGCGAAGCCGTTTGGGATGCCAAATGGGCTCTTATCAACCCGGTGATCATCTTAGGCGGTATTTACACCGGTATCTTCACTCCGACTGAAGCTGCTGCCGTGGCTGCCATCTATGCATTCATCTGCGGTGCTTTCTTACATCGTGAATTGAATTTCAAAGCCTTTATCAAAGCAATTTCCACTTCCTGCTCCACCACTGCTACTACCATGGTGATCTTAGGTTGTGCCACCGCTTTCTCAAAGGTTATCACCATCGAGCAGATCCCGGCTATGGTTGCCAACGCCCTCATGACCGTATCTGACTCCAAGATCGTGATCCTGTTGCTCATCAACCTGCTGTTGCTGATTGTAGGCTGCTTCATGGATACCACTCCTGCTATCCTGATTTTAGCCCCGATCCTTATGCCGGTTGCAGCCTCCATCGGTGTCGATCCTATTCACTTCGGCCTCATCATGGTGTGCAACTTGGCCATCGGCTTCATTACCCCTCCTTTAGGCATCAACCTCTTCGTGGCTTCGCGTATTGCCGACTCCCCGATGGAAGTTATCTTAAAGGGCATCATGCCGTTCATCGCCGTGATGTTAGGTTGCTTGGCTCTCATCACCTATGTTCCGAACATCGTGATGTGGTTGCCAAACCTCATGAAGTAAGCATGAATAATTTCAGCGCATTTTTTGCCTGATGTTACGGCAGAGCGTAATGTACGCCCTGCCGTTTTAATATAATTTGTAAATCGCTATTAAAAAACATATGCAGAGGAGTTTCTCCATGGATTTCAAATTCCGCAGTCAAGACATTATGAGAGGGCCTGAATGGGCCAATGTACGCGCGCTGTATAAAGCCGCAGGTTACAGCGACAGCGAACTTAAAAAACCCATCATCGGCATAGTCAATGCATTTAACGAAATTTGTCCCGGTCACAATATTCTCAAAGAAATGGCCGAGCGAGTTAAAGAAGGTGTTTTCGCCGCAGGCGGCACTCCGGTTGAGTTCGGTACCATTGCCTGCTGTGACGGCATGGCCATGGCTCACGACGGAATGAAATACGTTCTGCCATCACGCGAAACCATTGCCAATGACGTTGAATGTATGGTTCAGGCCCATCGCCTAGACGGCTTGGTTCTTTTAGGATCATGCGACAAGATTGAGCCAGGTCTGATCCTCGGTGCCTTACGCGTGAATCTGCCCACCGTGTTCGTAAACGGCGGTCCTGCATTACCAGGCCGTATGAAAGAAGGTAACCCTTACGGCGGAGAATACATCGATCACTCCATCATTCAGCAGTCAGAAGGTGCCTTAAAATCAGGAAAAATCACCCAAAAACAGTTTGACTGGCTTGAAAACAATGCCGTGCCTACCATAGGTTCCTGCGCTATGTTGGGAACTGCCAATACCATGGCCTGCCTTGCCGAAGCCTTAGGTCTGTCACTGCCTGGATGCGCAGCCATTCCTGCCGTGTATTCAGCCCGTATGCGCATCTCGTTTGAGTCCGGTCTTGCTGTAATGAACTTGGTTCGCAAGAATATCCGTGCCCGCGATATCGTAAATCTCAAGTCCATAGAAAACGCCGTACGTGTAAATTCGGCAATCGGCGGTTCCACCAACGCCGTACTGCACATGCTGGCAATTGCCTATGAAGCCCACGTAAAATTCGACATCAACGACTTCGGACGCGTTGCCCAGGAAGTACCGCATCTTGTGGCTATGATCCCTGCAGGCTCGTACGTATTGCTAGACTTCTACGAAGCAGGCGGCGTACATGCACTCATGAACGAGATCAGAAGCAAACTTTCACTGGACAACATTACCTGCACCGGTGAGACACTTGAAAAGAACCTTGAAATCTACGGTGAAAATCGCAATAACGACGTGATCCGTCCTTTGAATAATCCGGTACACACCGTCTCCGGCATAGGCATTCTTCACGGAAATTTAGCCCCTGAAGGAGCTGTAACCAAACCTTCTGCAATACCTGCAGCTGCACATAACTTTACCGGTAAAGCGGTGATCTTTGAGAGTGAACAGGATGCCTTGGAAGGAATTCGTGCTCTTAAAATCAAGGCAGGTGACGTAGTTGTTATAAGAAACGAAGGCCCTCGCGGCGGTCCCGGCATGCCCGAACAATATAAAGCCATGAAACTGCTAGTCGGTATGAAACTTGGCGATAAAGTCTGCCTCATCACCGACGGACGCTTCTCCGGTTCCAACAACGGTTGCTTTGTCGGTCACATCTGCCCTGAGGCATACGACGACGGTCCTATTAAATATCTGCGCAACGGCGATGTTATCCATGTTGACGTTGATAACGGCATCATTGAAGCCGAAGTTGACTTTGAGGCAAGACGTAAAGAAGGTGCAGAGGATCATACCCGCTCAGTCGAAGGATATCTCTACCACTATCGTCACTCCGTAGCTTCGGCAAGCTTGGGTGCTGTCATCAAGACTCGTGACTAGTATTGTCACAGCACTTAATCATCTGACATCAAAGTGATTTAAAATGATCGTGGGTCCCACGGTCATTTTTTTTATGAATATCATTAACGAACTTTCCCCTCTGTCCATCATACTTTTAGCCTTACTGCTGTTACTCGTTATAGTCTTTTTCCTAACCTCCGTAACTCAGGTAAAAAAAACACTTAAGTCAGACGAGGAAAAGGCAGTGGTCCTGTCTGAAAACTCAGGGCTTAAAGAAGCGCTGTTACAAGAACAGCAACGTTTGCAACAAACTGAAGATGAATTAAAAGATCTAAGAGATCAGCACCTGAAAGTACGCGAACGTCTGGCTGCATCAGAAGGCGATCATGACAGACTCACCAACGAAAACCTCTCACTAGATCACGACAACAACACTCTGCGTGAACAGCTGTCCCAAAGCAGAGAAGATCTCGCGCGCATGGAACGCGAGCTGCAAAACGTAAAAGATCTACGCGAACACGACAATGAAAATGCCCAAAAACGTGAACAGGAATTAAAAGACGGATTTGCAGGCAGAATAACCAGTTTAAAAGAAAGTTTTTCCATTCAACAGCAAGAGCTTGAATCAAGGCTCACCGCTTTAAGCGAAAAAATGATTAAGGAGCGGGCAGAAGATCTCCGTAAAGCCTCAGGTTTACAGCTTGCCAATACCGTAACTCCGCTAAAAGAAGAACTGCAACACTTTAGAGAGCTCATGGATCGCGCCCGTCGTGACAGCTTTGAACAGTCGGGTAAACTTACTGCAGAATTAAAACATATGCAGGAAGCCCAGCAAACTCTGTCAAAACAAGCTCTCGATCTGACGGAAGCCCTAAAATCTGGCGGCAAAAGTCAGGGAATGTGGGGAGAGTTGCAACTTGAACGCGTCTTAGACAGTTCGGGGCTGTCCAAAGGCGTAGAATACGAACGCGAGGTAGCAGGAAATCGTTCCCTTGGGGAAAACGGTCGTCCTGATGCCGTGATCAGGTTGCCTGAAAATCATTGCATCATCATCGATGCAAAATGCTCGTTAACAGCCTTCTCCGAATATTGCAGTGCTGACACCGAAAGCGAAAAAAGTCGGGCTTTAAATGCCCATTTAAGCTCAGTCAAAGGACATATAGACGGTCTGTCGAAACGCGCCTATCAAAATTATCGCTCTTTTAACAGTCCTTCATTCGTATTTATGTTCGTGCCGCTTGACGGTGCACTGCAGGCAGCTTTTAAAGCAGATCACGGTATCTATTCGTATGCTGAGGAAAAAAATATTTATCTCGTTTCACCGTCGACTCTCATTCCGTCGTTACGAGTAGTATCAGGTTTATGGGTTTTGGCAAGACAAAACGAGCATATACGCGATTTGGCCGCAGAAGCACAAAAAATTGCCGACAAATTCCAATTAGTTCGCGACGCTTTTGCAGATGTGATCAAAAAGAAGGACAGCTTTGAGTCAAGTCTTGAAGTATTCGGCAATCGTCTGGCCAACGGCCGCGGAAATTTAGGCTCCATGCTGTCACGATTTGCCGCCCGCGCTCCGGCCGTTTTAAAAGAACTTGACGGACGTACTGTGGAGGTTGAAACGGCAGACGACAAAGCTTTACCGCTCAATCCCCAGCAACAGGATTGAAATTTATTAAGTTCAAGGGAAACATACTCTTACAAAGTGTAAGTAAGAGTATATTTTGCGGTAAAATTCCGACACCTTTTACGAGATATTTTACTTTTAAGTCCCCTGTTTGCGGAGGTCCGATGATCTACACGCTAACCCCCAGTCCGTCACTTGATCTGGTGATGAAATTTTCTCAGGATCTGATCCCGGGAGGAGCATATCGCGCAACCGAAGAGGAATTAAGACCGGGCGGACGCGGCATAAATATTTCAATCATGTTGAAAAATCTTGGGATTGCCTCAACTGCACTGGGATTTGTCGCAGGTTTTTCAGGCGATGAGCTCATGCGACTTACCTCAGAGAGCGGAATAAAAACCGGATTCGTAAGAGTAAGACGCGGACGCACCAGAATAAATCTAAAACTTCACGATCCCAAACAGGAAACCAAACTAAACGGTTTGGGCCCGGTAGTCACACAAAAGGATATAGACTATTTAAAACACCGCGTCGCCTCATTAAATGACGGAGATTTTTTGGTGCTTGCAGGAAACGTTCCACCGTCTTTACCTCAGGATATCTACGGAGTTTTCTGTGCTGCCGTTGCCAATAAAGACATCAAGATAGTTCTTGATGCTCCTTCGCCTTTATGGGACGGGGTACTTCCGTTTAAACCCTTTTTGTTTAAAGCAAATTTAGGAGAACTTGCCGATCATCTGCATTGTCAGCTTGCCGAGTTAACTCCTGCGGTCATAAGAAAAAATGCTCAACTTTTATGCCAAAACGGTGCTCAGCATGTGATCATCTCCATGGGAAAAGACGGGGCTTTGTACTCAGGGCAAGACGATCAGGAAATGCACATCATCGTGCCGGATCTGCCTGATGTGGTGGATAAGACCGGAGCGGGAGATTCTATGATCGCAGGCTTTTTGTCTGACTACCTAAAACACCATGATATTTTAAGTGCGGTCAAAAACGCAGCCGCTGCCGGCACTGCTACGGCAGGATCTGCAGGTTTGGCCAGCGCCAGCGAAGTACAAACTTTACGGGTTATGATTTGATCACTTGTTTTTACGTAAAGTTTCACGAAAAAAGCCTTCTTATTAAGAAGGCTTTGTGATCTCTTAACAAAGAAATTTATTTCTTAATTGCGTTTAAAGCTTCAACCAGACGATCGATATTGCCGTGATTGATGCCAGCCACACAGATACGGCCAGATCCCACGATATAAATACCGAACTCCTCTTTAAGACGGGCAACCTGATCTTTATCAAGACCTGAGAACGAGAACATGCCGTTTTGTTCGGCAATAAAGCCGTAATCACCGGCACCGGCGGCACTTAGCTTTTCTACCAAGAGTTTGCGCATCTCCAAGATGCGATCGCGCATTCCGGCAAGTTCCTGCTCCCATTCCTCACGTAATTGAGGAGTGGAAAGAATGGTGGTAACGATTTTTTCACCGTGGGCAGGAGGATTGGAAATAGCAGTACGTACCGAGATCTTAAGCTGGGAGAACACTCGTGAAGCAGTCTCGGCATCTTTACAAACTACAGTTAAAACGCCGGCACGCTCGTTATAAAGACCGAAATTCTTGGAAAACGATGAGGCTATCAACATCTCAGGACAATGTTTGGATATGGTGCGCAGACCGGCTGCATCTTCCTCAAGTCCGTGACCTATACCCTGATATGCAAAATCGATGAAAGGCAATAATTTATGCTCTTTTAAGAAAGTTGCTATCTGTTCCCATTGTTCGGCGGTGGGATCGATGCCGGTAGGATTATGGCAGCAACCGTGCAGTAAAACCACATCACCTTCTTTAGCCTGAGACAAAGTGTCCATCATGCGGTCAAAGGCCAGGCAGTGATTTACTCTGTCGTAATAAGGATAACGCTCGAATTTAAGTCCGGCAGCCTGAGCTATCTGGTAGTGGTTTGCCCAAGTAGGATCTGAAATCCAAACGGTGGTTGCGACGTTCTGCTGATGTAAGAAATCAGAGCCAATACGTAATGCACCGGTACCGCCAGGGCAATGTACGCTGACAGCTTTTCCGCCGTCGACGTATTCGCTTCCCTTACCAAAGATAAGTTCACGCGCACAACGACCGTATTCAGGCATACCGCCTATAGGAAGATAAGATTTGGTGGTCTCTTCGGAAAGCAGGATCTTTTCAGCTTTTTTTACGCAATCCAAAATTTGGGTTACGCCCTGTTCGTTCTTGTAAACACCCACACTTAAATTGATTTTATCCGCGCGAGGATCCTTTTTGAAAGCCTCGGAAATACCGAGAATAGGATCTGCAGGGGCTGCCTCAATACGGTCAAAGAACATTCTTGTCACCTTTTTTGACATCAAGAAAACACCGATTAACGGTGGTAAAAGAAATTCGTTAATAATATATCACGGCTCATGCACAGGATCATAATAATTATACGCGATA
>CALBLB010000328.1 GCA_937896115.1 uncultured Succinatimonas sp. | reverse complement strand
AGGTGGCTGTCTCGCGACAACGAGATGGCATTATAGACATTTTTTTTGAGGTGTCAACATTTTATTTTAACTTTTTTTACCCTCCCCTTACATTTACCTACCTACATCTTTGTCAAAGCGTGATTTATATCCGCTTTCTCTAAGAAAGAAAAAGGCAGAAAAAATTTTCCGCCTTTCTGCCTTTTTATCGCCGGCTTAGTTACCTTTAGATTCTTTTGGTTTTACCCTCATGCCGTCTGCCGTTTTAAACAGCATCATGGCTAAAATTGCACATAAGGTAAGACAAAGCCCCAAAGGGATCATCGAATTCTCGCCCATTAGTCCTGGAATGGGAGTCATCAACGCTCCGCAGAAAAAATGCATTACTCCGAAGATCCCGGATGCAGCTCCCGCGCCTCCTTTTCTTGAAGACATCACTATCCCGAAACCGACGGTCTGACACGTTCCCATCATGGAGCAGAAGATCATCAAAAAGATGATCACGGGTACGGGACTTGAGGGCAAATAAAAAGCCATAAAAAGTACCGCACTTGCCGAAATGATCATCATGCTCATGGCCGCATAGATCATCTTTCTCTCCCCTACTCTCGGGGCAATGCGTCCTGCCACAAAAGCCGTAACCGAAATGGAGATCGCTATTAATGCAAAGATCAAAGAATATTGGAAAGGAGTTGACGAGAAGATCACCTGAAATACAAATGGAGATGCCGAAAGGTAGGAGAAAAATCCACCCATTACCGCACCCAGCGAGAGTACATAGAGCATAAAACGCTTATTGGTACATTCAACGAACATGCCTTTAAAAGTCTGAGCTATATGCTGCTGACGTTTTTGCGGCTCTAACGATTCCGGAACCGAAGTAAAAGCAAGCAACAGTAAAATTATCCCGAAACAAGATAGTACGATAAAAACGCTTTGCCAGGTACTGAAGGTGAGAATGAAAGATCCTATGATGGGGCCCAACACCGGCGCAACCGAGTTTATGGTCATGAGTAAAGACATAAAGCGGGTTAGCTCGTGATCTTGAAATTGATCGCAGGCGATGGCGCGGGACATCACCAGTCCTCCTGCCCCTGCCATGCCCTGTAGAAAACGGAAAAAGATCAGTGAGTAGATCCCGTTAGCTTCGGCACAAAGCCAGGAGGCCAAAACGAACAAGACTACGGAAAAAATCAAAGGTTTTCTTCTGCCTATTGCATCTGAAATCGGACCTGCGAAGATCTGTCCTGCCGCCAGGCCTAAAAAGCAGGAGGTAAGCGACAATTGAGCCAAAGCAGGATCGATGCTGAAGTATCGACAGATTGAAGGAAGTCCCGGCAAATACACATCGGTACATAAAGGACCGAAGGCACATAACACCCCTAAAGACAGAATATAAAAGAATTTATGCAGACGTGAACTAGTAATTTTTTGATCTTTATTCATTTTTTAAGAAAAAACAACACGCCGTCCGTGCAAATGCACCGGATGGCAAAGGTAAAATTATGAATATAAAAAAGTAAGAAAGACAGAGAGTTAGGGATCAGGAGGGACCGGCATCAAAGGATGCACGGTCTTTTTTGAAAAGAGCACTGTCAGCGGTTCCCTTCACGCATATTGGCAAATCCCACCTTAAGATACATGATCATCGACCAGATGGTGAGCACGGTAGCCACCATCAGCATGCCCAATGAGCAGTAAATGATGACATCATCCATGCGCCAAATAAGCCCGGATATGGAAATAAGCTGAATGGTAGTCTTCCATTTGCCCACCCAACTTACCGCCACCATGGCACGCTTGCCAAGCTCCGCCATCCACTCACGCAAGGCCGATACGGTGATCTCTCTGGCAATGATGATCATCGCGGGGATCGATACCAAAAGATTCATGTGCGGGAAAAATTCCGCGACATGAACCGAATAGAATTCAACGATGAGCACCAAGGCCACGCATACCATGATCTTGTCGGCGACCGGATCGAGAAAAGCGCCGAATTTAGTAGTTTTGTGAAGTTTTCGCGCCAAATAACCGTCCAAAAGATCAGTAAGCGCCGCAATAATGAACACCACGGCAGCCATAAGGTTCGAGCGCGGCGTAGGCCAATAAAATAAGATCACGAATACAGGGATCAGAGCCACTCTGATCATAGTCAGGATATTGGGCAGATTGAACATGGTACACATCCAGCAACAAAACCTGCTCTATTATAGAGAAAAAATTGTCTTAGGGTAACCACAAAGGACCGATAAAATCTCTTGACGGCAACTGAAATTCAAAAGGATAAGTGACATCCACAAGATAAAGTCCGCCGGGTTTTGCCGTAGGTCCTGCTTTTGAGCGATCACAGGCTTTGAAGATCTCTTCAAACCACCCTATGTCTCGACTGCCGCTGCCTACCATCAAAAGCGAACCTACAATATTGCGCACCATGTGATTTAAAAAAGCATTGGCAGCGATATCGAATACTATGAAAGGACCGTGACGACTCACTTCAAGAAAATGCACGCAACGATTGGTACTGCGAGTTTCATCATCAGCACCGCAAAAAGAGGCGAAATCATGCTCTCCTTTTAAGATCAAAGCGGCTTTTTGCATCTTTTCGATATCAAAATTTCCCTGATATACCGACACTCCGTGACTTAATACCCCGGATCTGTAGAGGGTGTTTTGCAGTATGTAACGATAGCGCCTGGCTCTTGCCGAAAAGCGCGCATGAAAAGTGTCGGGAACATGTTTTGCCCAGGTGACGGCTATGTCCTGCGGCAGTTTGGTATTGGTACCCATAACCCAGGCTCTGTCATTGCGCTCTTTGGTCACGTCAATATGCACGACCTGTCCGGTTGCATTGACTCCGGCATCGGTACGCCCTGCACATTGCAGCAATACCGCTTCGTCGGCAATTGCGCTTAAAGCCCGTTCAAGTTCTCCTTGTACGCTCTTTCTCTCGTGCTGACGCTGAAATCCTGCATAATTGCGTCCTTCGTATTCAATTCCCAGTGCGATGCGCATCAAATCTCCGTTTTAACCTTTGAAGATCCCGAATTTGGAAACAAGATAAGTTATGACTGTGACCAAGGCCATGGCAATGATCAGCGGTACGATCCCGCGCATTACATACGCGGTTAAAAACCACACTATAAGATTGCGCAGTGCCAAAGTTGAAAGCGCCAGCACTAAAAAAGCCGAGGCTTTGCCGTTTTTTTGAAAGGTAAAAAAACGGTGTCCGAAATAAGATACGAGAAAGGCCGTAGCAAAGGCTACGGTAGTCACCAGATTTTCACTCTGACCCAAATCAAAGCCGTAGACCAGCGTAACGGTCACCGCAAGATCGACCAAAGTGGCCAGCCCGCCTACGATCACAAAGCGCATCACCTCGAAGATCCCGCCTGCTTTTAAAAGCTCTTGAGCTTTAAATTGCATTTAATTCTGATCCTTGTTTTCCGCATCCAAATTGCAGGTAACGCCGACGGGAGTCACACTCATGCCGTTTTTAACCTGTTTTGCAAGAGGCCCTGTGATCTTTGATACCACATACACCGGACGTCCCTTGACCTCTTCACCAAGGCGCCCCAAATACTCCCCGAGCACTCCTATGGAGATAAGCTGTACCGATCCTAAGAATAAGATTGCCGACATCAAGGAGGCATATCCTGGGACTTCAACTCCGGTGATGGCGGTTTTTATGAAGATGAAGATCATATAGAGTATGGCCAGAACGCCGATGGCACCGCCTATATACGACCAAACTCTAAGCGGCAGTGAAGAAAAGCCGCTGATCCCGTCTAAAGCAAAATTCCAAAGTTTCCAGTAATTCCATTTGGTCTTGCCGGCTACGCGCTCAGGACGTTTATACCCTATACCTTTTGATACGAACCCGGGCCAGGCAAACAGTCCCTTCATGAAACGGTTACGCTCCGGCAACTGCTTTAAAGTATCGATAACCTTGCGATCGATAAGTCTGAAATCGCCTGCATTGGACGGGATCTTAACGCGTGAGGAGAGTTTGTTAAAAACATAATAAAACCCGCCTGAGGTCATGCGTTTGGTTTCGGTATCCTGCGATCTGTCGGTGCGGATGCCGTAAACATTGTCAACGCCTTCTTCACGCCAACATCTTACAAATTCCAAAACCAATTCAGGCGGATCCTGCAGATCGACATCCATCATCACCAGAGCATCCCCTTTCACGAGATCAAGGGCTGCCGACATCGCCGCTTCTTTACCGAAGTTTCGCGACAATTTGATGAGACTGATGCGCTCATCATCTTTCTGCAGTCTTTCGATGATGGCGGCGGTATCATCTTTCGAGCCGTCATCGACAAATACAATTTCCAGATGATCCTTGATGCTCTCAAGTTTCTCATCCACGGTCTTTACAAAGGTTTCAACGGTTTCATGCTCGTTGTAGCAAGGTACCACCAAAGACACCAAATAATCTTGTTTATCCATCTTTCCGTATTTATGCAAAGTAAATTTCAATCCGTTAAAAATTCATGACGCGAAAGAGAGTTGGTTTTGAAATACCCTCCTAAGGCCGTAGTCGTGGTTGACGAGGTCTGATCTTTTACTCCGCGTGATTTGACACAGTAATGTACGGCGGTAATGGTTACCGCGACATTTTTAGTACCGAGCAATACCTGCAAGGCTACCAAGATCTGCTGAGTAAGACGCTCCTGTAATTGCGGACGTCTGGCAAAAAACTGGACTATGCGGTTTATCTTGGACAAACCGATTATTTTGTCAGAAGGCATATAAGCTACCTTGGCAGTACCGTCCATTACTACGAAATGGTGCTCGCAACAGGAGGTAACGGTGATGTCTTTGACTTTGATCATCTCGTCAAAGTGCATCTTGTTCTCAAATACCGATACCTTGGGAAAATTACGGTAATCAAGCCCTGAAAAGATCTCGTCTACATACATGCGTGCCACGCGCTTTGGGGTACCTGACAGAGAATCATCCTCAAGATCAAGCCCCAAAGCCACCATGATCTCCTCCATGGCGTGCTCTATAACTTTTTTCTTTTCGCTATTATCACGAAGCGTACCGTTTCTGGGATCTTCAAGTCCGCACTTAATAAGCGCATCCCGTACTTTTTGTGCCTCAGGACTAAGATCACCTGCCGGCAACTCTTGATCACTCATCTAAGCTCTCTGCCTCCATAAGTCCTTCGGCATCATAGAAATCATCGCACTGCTCGGGGTTTTCAAGTACGGTTAAAAGCTCAAGATTGAACCTATCTGCAAGATGCTCACCCAAAGCGGCGATCCCCGGGCACTCCGAGGCATCATGTCCGGTTACAAACACGGCGATCCCGCGCTCGTTAGCCAAATGCCAGGTCATTTCCGAGCACTCTCCGGTGATGAGCGCGTCAAAATCAGGCTCGGCACAATCATCGAGCATGAAAGATCCTGCTCCTGAGCATACTGCAAGACGTTTTAGCTTTTGCTCTTTGGGAGCACAGATAAGTCTCACCCTGCAATCAAGTCCTGAAGCTAATCTTGTGGCAAGCTCCCCGGCGCATATCGCTTCGTCAAAATCCGCCTTCATCGCAATGGAGGTAGGATCACCTGAAACCAGATAACGAGGGTTGACCGCTCCTGCGATTTCAATCAGTCTTTTGTTGTTGCCAAGCTGCATATTGGCATCCAAGGGCAAATGATACGCTATGAGATTGAGATCGGCATCAAAGATGGTCTGCAGTCTTTCTTTTAAAGATCCTGCATATGCCCCCTGCTGTCCGCGCCAAATCAGACCGTGATGTACCAGCAAAGTATCACAACCGTCGTTAACCGCCGCTTCAATGGCATTTTGCGAGGCTGTACAGGCTACTGCCAAAGAAAAAGTCTCAGGACGCCCTGCAACCTGCAAACCGTTTAAGGAGGCATCGTGAAATGCAGCTGCATTTAAAAAGCCGTCAAGATAAGTTACCAGCTCCGAAGTCTTCATGTGTTCACCTTATTTACCAAGATTGACTACGGCACCCTTGGTACCGGTTACCTGTTGCACGCGATTGGCGATCCCTTCGGCGGCATTTTTGGTAGCCGCACTGCCGGCATAAACCCTGATGAGATTACGCCCGTTGATGACTGCAGGAACCTGACGGGCACTGATCCCGGCCTGACGCAGTTTATTCACCACGGAATCGGCGTTGGCTTTACTGGAGAACACTCCTACCTGAACTGCATAACCGCCTGATGAAGCGACGGCACTCTTGGCGCTGCCTTGATCTTTTTTCTGAGTTTTTTGAGCGGAAGATACCAGTCTTTCACTGCTTGGAACACTGGCTGGTTTGCTTTGGCTACGATTACTTCTTAAAACTTCAGAAGAGGAATTTTGCGCAGCGGCTTTGGGTTTTGCTACATTTTGATTGGCAGTTACCTGCACTTGCGGTGCTTGTTGCTGGATCTGAGCATCTTTAAGACGCTGTACCTGTTGCTCCGGGGCAACGTTAAGGCTTTGCGGTGAGGAATTTACTGCGGCAAAAGGATCATTACCCTGAGGCTCAGGCGGCAGAGGTAATGATGAGTCTTGCTCAGACTCGGATGCAACACCGCTGTTGCTGTTTTGTGCAGCCAACTGCTCAGGGGTCACCCCGTTATTCTGCTCAGGTGCCAAAAGATCGCTGTAATCATGGGCATCGCCTTGTACCAAGCGTCCCGAGCTGTCGGTAACGGCTCCGTTACCGTTTACCGCGATGCTTTGTGAAGAGCGTTTGTAGATCTGCCCGGGATCCATAATGGCCGGCACCAGGATCATAGCCAATGACACCAAAACCAAAGCACCAACGATGCGGTTGCGAATTTTTTTCGCCAAAGCCATATTTTATTTACCTTGTCCAAAAATTTCCAAAGCACAATCGGAAGCTTCGGTCACGGTGACGAAAGATCCGCATACGGTGATCTCATCGTCGGGCGAAGCCTCGTCAAAGCAAGCTTTAAAAGCGTCTTTTACATTTTCATAAGATTTTACCGCAGACTTTGGGCATTTTGATGCCAAAAGTGCCGCAACCAGTCTGTCTTTATTCTCCCCGCGTCCGGTATGCAAAGAAGCGACATAAAATGCGTCAAAAAATCCTGCTAAGGTGTGTAATACTCCTTCTATATCCTTATCTGCAAGCATGCCGATGACACATAAGTGCCTGCCTTCTACGATATGGGATGAAAGAGTCTTTACCAAATGCTCTGCTGCCGGAAGATTATGCGCAACGTCAAAGTATATATCAGGCGACGTATGTACTTTTTGCATGCGTCCTTTAAGTTCAGTTTTGGCAACGGCCAAAGACACGGCATCATAAGTTATATTCAAACCGCGATCTTGTAGAAGACGCAATGCCTTCAATGCTATACCTACACATTCATAAGGGATCTTAGGAAGCGGGAACGTCCAGCTTACGCAATCATCTCCCGACGGATCTTTTTCTGCAAAGGTTACGTTTTGCCATGTCGCAGTTACAAAATCGCGTCCTTGGGCGTAAAGTTTTGCCTGCATGTTATTACAACGCGACATCACGCTGTGCATGGCCTCTTTTGGCAAGATCCCGCAGACTACCTGCGCCTCTGCTTTGATGATCCCGGCTTTTTCACCGGCTATCTTTTCAAGCGTATTGCCGAGAATACGGGTATGATCAAACCCGATTGAAGTTATGACTGCAATATCGGCATCCAAAACATTGACGGCGTCCAATCTGCCGCCTAAGCCTATTTCCAAAACCAAAACCTGTACTTTGGCCTTGGCAAAGCACAACAGCGCGGCTAAAGTGGTGTACTCAAAATAGGTAAGTTTTACCAAGGGATCTTGGTGCGCAGCGTCATAGACTAAAGAAAATGCCTGGCACAGGTCTTCGTCTGCAACTTCTTCTCCGTCTATGCAAACTCTCTCGTTAAAACGGTGCAAGTGCGGCGAAGTATAAAGACCGCATTTTATTCCCGAAAAACGTAAAGATGCGGCTATGAGAGCAGCAGTCGATCCCTTGCCGTTGGTACCGGCCACATGGACAAATTTCAGCTGCTTGTGTGGGTTGCCCAGTGCTGCCAGCAGGGTACGGGTGC
>CALBLB010000327.1 GCA_937896115.1 uncultured Succinatimonas sp. | reverse complement strand
AAAGAACATCATTTGTTCAGAAGCAGAGGACATCTTACGATTGTCATTGACGGCGGTTTCTCCTCACAAAACTTCAATTGGGCTCATATGGAAGGGTATGAGCTGATTGCCGGGGTATCGGTACATCGCTTAAAAGCGGTTAAAGAGAATTTCCTGTCCTGGGCCCGCTCTTTATCTTTGGATGATTTTTCCAAAGAATGGGAGATTAATGATTCACTCTATATCTCCCACCGTGTCCCCATTACTATAGGCGGGGTTGACGGTGAGCTGGTAATGTATATCGATTTAAACAGTCAGCTCGACAAAAAGAAAAATGAGCATGCCATAAAAGCTAAGAAAGAAGCTGAGTTAAAAGAGCTTAAGCATTGGCCGGGTAAGGATTTTGATAACTGGGCCAAGTCTTTTGAACCTTATTTCAAAGTTACCAAAGCAAAAGGATCCAAAGGCTTTGTTTATGAAGAAGATGAAGAAGGACAAGCTCAAAGTAACGCTGTGTGCGGAGCCGTAACCATCTTTACCACCTGCAAAAAGCTTAGCGACAAAGAGATCATGGCAACCTACAGAGCCAAAGAAAGTGTTGAAGATTGCTTTGATACCACCAAGAACGGCTTAAGCGACAAAAGGTTGCATGTCCAGGGTGACGCCCAAGTTGAAGGAAAGATGTTCGTCATGTTCCTAGGCTTGATCCTCTCAAGGATCTTAAGACAAAGACTCAAAGAACATATGGATCAAAATCACTTTACTTTGCAAGATGAGCTTAGGGAATTGAAGAAGATCCGTTACTTCAAAGACAAAAAAGGCAACTGGATCACTAAAAATTCCTTAACCAAGACTCAAAAAGAGATCTTATCCTGCCTTGATCTCGAATCACTGAAACAACCGAAATTAACAACTCATCCAAGAGTGCGCCCCGATCGCACTCCCAAAACCGAGGCACCTATACATTAGAGGTGGCAAATTCGGTTTCAGAGAAAGTGAAAATTTGATGAATGAAATTAAGTGATCATCTTGTTTGGATCTTTTAGATCATCTTCGATAATCTACAACAATAAAAAGATAAGCAATATAAGGTGAGTATTAGTAAAATAGTCATGTAGTTTTTGACTACATATGTCTGCGCATTGCGCTGTGAACGTGATCCTACGTATAAAGGAAACAACTTATGACAACTGAATATTGGAAGCTTGGGGAGCTATTCTCTGGGCCTGGTGGTCTTGCCTATGGCGCTTTAAATGCCAAAAGTGATGATGATAAGTTAAGACTATCTCATGTGTGGGCAAATGATTTTGATTGTGACTCCTGCAATACATATATTAATAACATTTGTCCTCAAGATCCTGATAGCGTTATCTGCTCAGATGTTCGCAATGTTGATTTAAAACATCTTGGAGCAATCGACGCATTTGCCTATGGTTTTCCTTGTAATTCATTTTCTTCGGTAGGAGAACATAAAGGTATAGCAAATGAAAAGTTTGGGCAACTCTATTGGTTTGGAATAGAGGTACTCCGTTATTATCATCCAAAATTCTTTATTGCAGAAAATGTTTCTGGAATTCGTTCAGCTGGTAGTAATGACTTTGAAACCATATTAAATGATATGCGAGAGTCAGGGTACCAGTTGACAGCGAATCTCTATAAGGCTGAAGAATATGGAATTCCTCAGACTCGTCATAGAGTGATCATTGTTGGTATTCGTGATGACTTAAAAATTTCTTTTAAGGTTCCAGACCCGAAGAAGTACGCAAAAGATATATCTGCGTCTAAAGCTCTTGAAAATATACCAGCTAATGCTTCCAATAATGAACAAAAAAAGCTTAGTGATAAGGTAGTTGAACGTTTAAGTTATATTGAACCTGGTCAGAATGTTTGGCAAGCGGAAAAGTCCGGTAAGTTACCTTTAGAGTTACAAATTAAAACTCGTACAAGAATTTCACAAATCTACCGCAAATTACATCCTAACAGACCATCATATACTTTAACTGCTTCAGGTGGTGGTGGTACTGCTGGGTATCATTGGACTAATAGAGAATTGACCAATAGAGAACGTGCCCGATTGCAGACTTTTCCAGATACTTATGAGTTTGTTGGCAATTATGCTAGCGTGCGAAAACAAATAGGTATGGCTGTTCCTTGCAGATTATCTAAAATAGTAGTTTCTGCAGTGCTCAATAGTTTTCGCGGTATTGATTATCCGTCTGTTAAGGCTAATCTGCATGAGTAATGAATATGTTTCTAGATCCTGATGTTGAACACAAATTTCTTAATGATTCCTTTTTTAAAGGAGAATAATGCTGTTAGGAACTCCCAAATATATGGTAGATCTGTTGTTACTTTCAAGATGTTGGCAGAAAATGAGTTTCTAATGGAATTTTAATCCATGATTCTGTGCTGGTGAGTGTACATAGTAGGAGATAAACGAAAAATATGAAACCTACACATCGTACAATGTGGATGATCCCAAGGAATATCCGCAAAATTGAACCTTGGAAGTTGGTGCAAATTGCTAACCTTATATATACAGCGGCTCCTACTCAAGAAATCAAGAAACAGCAAACTCAAGATTTGCTTTATGAACAGCTTGCCAATTTAGGAGTTAAAGTTTCTGCTAATACCGCAGGGGTAAGTAACTCAGGTGGTCTCAGGACATATTTAGCACAGCTAGCATGTCTTGGATTATTTTGGAAAGATCCAGCTGATAATTCATATGCTCCGACATATGCAGGGGAGCAATTAATCAAAGGTGAAGAACCTCTAACAGTATTACGTTATCAACTGTTGCGTATGCAATATCCATCTGTATATGGATTAGGTCATAATGTTGTAGTTGATCCAAGTCTTAAAATAAAACCGTTTTGCTTCCTTTTAAAACTAATGCAGGATGAAAGACTTGAATGTAAATTATCTACTCAGGATATGGCAGTGGCTGTTGTCTATGCAAGAACAGTTGCTGATTATGAAAAGGTCGTAAATAAGATTTTAGCGTTAAGAGCGGAAGGTTTCTTTTCAAGTATTATTGATGATGTTAACGATTTAAGAACTCCTAGACGTTATCACGAAAATGATCCTGATGAAGATATTGAAAAAGGTATAGAAGATGCTCTGACAATAGGTAATACTTTTAAAAATTACTTAGAAGCGGCACAATTAATTGCAAAAATAGATGATCCTGAGCATCATTGCAAAAGCGATAACTACGAAATAAATTCCTCTATCGAAGTTCAAAAACTTATAACTAAGCTTTCACATGAAAGAATAGAGCAAGTAGATACAAAACATACAGCGGCATGGCAACAGCATTACGGACGCTTTGATCAAGTTAAAGCTGTAATGTCTCTGTCAAAAACACCTCGCAAAGATGGTTTTAAGACGTTAGTTCAAACGCAATTTATTGCCGCTGTAGAAGATGCTTGTTATGGTTTTGATTTGAATTTGTTTGTAGAAAAACAAGCTAAGAAATGGGCTAAGAATAAGGATAAGATTTATTCGATAGTTGCTCCATTACTGGATAAAGTTTCAACCATTGAGCGACAAACTCTCATGCATGCAGCATTATCAGGTGGAAAAGAGGCTATCATTCTAGAAAAAGGGGTTACAGAAATCTTCAAGAAACTTGGCTTTATAGGTTCAATTCATATTGGACAAAAAAAGGCTAACCGTCAGGGCGGTTTTCCTGATATAAAGATCAGTTGCAAGGATGCCAAGTAT
>CALBLB010000326.1 GCA_937896115.1 uncultured Succinatimonas sp. | reverse complement strand
GACAGTAATCACAGGAGATCATGATCCTAAATTCCATTACAGCTTAGAGAAAAATTAAATTCTGTTACGCAGTTACATCACTATTTTGCAACCGAATCATTTAAGTGAATATTGATCAACCTATTAAAAATTCAAAGAAATCAGGAGCTTTAAGTCTATGCCTTTTTTTTCAGAGGGCTTTGCCGCCGCAGTATTTATTTTGGCAGTAGCCGTGATCTTTGCCGTAAAATCGATAAAAGTCATTCCCCAACAGCACGCTTGGGTTATAGAGCGCTTCGGAAAATTCAATAAAGTATTGAATCCCGGGTTAAACTTCATCATCCCTTTTATCGATCGCGTAGCTTATAAACACTCCTTAAAAGAAGTTCCTCTCGATACCCCGAGTCAGATCTGCATCACCCGTGACAACACTCAATTGTCTGTCGACGGAGTTCTCTTTTTTCAGGTGACAGATCCTGAAAGAGCCTCTTACGGTACTTCTAATTACCTTGTAGCCATCACACAGCTGGCTCAGACTACCTTACGCTCGGTCATAGGTCGCATGGAACTTGACAAAACCTTCGAAGAACGCGATGTGATCAATAATCAGGTGGTTGCCGCCATCGATGAAGCCGCCTTGAACTGGGGAGTAAAGGTTCTGCGCTATGAAATAAAAGATCTCACCCCGCCTGCCGTGATCCTGCAAGCCATGCAACAGCAGATCACTGCCGAAAGACAAAAAAGAGCCGTGATCGCCGAATCCGAAGGTAAAAAGCAAGAACAGATCAATTTGGCCAACGGTGCCCGTGAAGCGGCCATTGCCAAATCAGAAGGTGAAAAGCAATCTGAAATCAACGTCGCCGAAGGCCGTGCTCAGGCTACGTTGACCATTGCCAAAGCTACGGCAGAAGCCATTGCAAAGATTGCCGAGGCTTCCCAAAGCGAAGGCGGTATTACCGCGGTTAATCTCAAAGTTGCCGAACGTTATATAGACGCATTCTCGAATCTTGCAAAAACCAACAATACCCTCATCGTACCTAGTAACTTAAGCGATGTCTCGGGAATAGTTGGCTCCATGATGAAGATCATAGACGGCACAAAAAACAAATAAACATACTTAAAAATCAATAAAATAAGATCAAGTTTTCTTGATCTTTTATAACAGGAATACTCAATGTTCAATCGCCGAAACCAAGAGGTTTTTGATCTGAATCAAAACACGCCGTCTGCTCCTAAACACGAGCATTCTTTTGCACGCTGCATCTGGCACGGATTGTGTGCTGCAGGCGGCATCATCTCCTTCATACGTAATCTTGTAGCCAATCTTTTATTTCTGACCATAGCGGTAGTTTTAGGACTTGCTTGGCTTTTGGCCGATACCGCCGAAGAAAAAATTTCTTCCTTGGCTATGGGACAAGATCAGGATCCTGCCAAAATCGAAAGTGCTCCGGTGCTGTGGCTTAACTTAGACGGCATGCTCGATGATATGCCCATGGCCGATGATCAGATCTCAAGACTTTACTCTCAGCTTTCAGGCAGCATCAATTCGGTAAAACGCATCTCGTTACAAAAACTGCTGAGAGTCCTTGATCAGGCCTCAGAAGATCCCGAAATAAAAACGGTTGTTGCCGATCTTACCGACCTGCAGGTACAGTCCATGCAGGCTGTATACCGCCTTACCAAGGCCTGCGACGATTTTAAAAAGAAAAGTGCCGGTAAAAAAGATCTGATTTTTTTCTCTGAATATTACTCTCAGGCTGCCTATCTTGCGGCCTCTCACGCAGGAGAAATCGTGCTCGATCCTATGGGAGAAGTGGATCTGCACGGAATTTCCATGAATTCACTTTATTTCGGCAAAGCTTTGGAACGCTTTAAGCTTACCCCCTATGTATTCAGAGCCGGTACCCATAAATCCGCAGTAGAACCATTGTTGCGCAACGACATGTCGCCTGAAGTAAAAGCAGAATATTCACATCTTGCAGACTCTTTGTGGGATCAGGCTCAAAATCTAGTCAAAGCAGGCCGCCCCATGCTCAAAGGAGAGTTGCTGCCGGATGCCGATGACTATTTAAAGTTGTTACGCCAAGAACACGGTGATTTTGCTTACGCTGCCTTAAGCCGCGGACTTTGCGACACCCTCATGACAAGTGATGATCTGGTGGCACGTTTTGCCGCTATGTATCCTGATGCGCAAGATCCTTCCGTTCCCAAAACCATCGATCTTGATGCATATTCAGAACTTCAAAAGAGAAAAAAAGCGGTAAACCAGCCCAAAGCACAGATAGCCGTGATCTACGGAATAGGAGAGATCTCATCTTTTACCGAAAATCGCCGCTCTTTCAGTCCTGACAATATACTAGCTTTGCTTGATAACATAACCGAGGATAAGCACAACAAGGGCGTGCTCTTCTACTTAGATTCAGGCGGCGGAGAAGTGATGGCTTCTGAAGAAATACGCCGTGCTTTCATGAAACTTAAGCAAAAGGGTCTCAAAACTGCCGTCTACATGGCTGATATGACGGCTTCGGGAGCTTATTGGATCGCCACAGCTGCCGATAAGATTTACGCCTCCCCTTCAGCTTTAACCGGCTCTATCGGGGTCTTTGCCGCTACTGTCGGAGCTGATCGTCTCCTTAACGAATACGGGGTAACCCAAGACGGAGTAAGCACCAGTCCTTTTGCTCAAAGTGCTTTGGCAAAGCCTTTGCCCAAGGAGACTTCGGAACTTATCTCATTACAAATTAGCAATACCTATGATCGCTTCCTTTCTTTGGTAGAGAAATCCAGAGGTCTTAAAGCTTCTGATAAAGAAAACTTTGCCGAAGGTCGCGTCTTTACCGCACGGGATGCCAAGCAAATAGGACTTGTCGATGAAATAGGCTCTTTCCAAAACGCACTTGACGGGCTTGAAGCCCAATGCGGCATGAAAAAAGATGAAAGCGTCTGGAAATCTTATACGGTTCCTGTCAGCAGCTCGCTTGACTGGTTGCCGCAATTTCTTTTAAACAATTTCCAAAGCTACC
>CALBLB010000325.1 GCA_937896115.1 uncultured Succinatimonas sp. | reverse complement strand
ATAGTTTTGGAAGCCGTCTTCGGGATAACGTAAAAAATTTAAAACAGACCAGGGGGTATATACATGCTTTGACGCATTTTTGTCAAAACAATACCCGTCATAATAATAAGCCATGCGTTTAACACACTCATCAACACTTAAATGCTGCACCAAGGCTGCATGCTCAATATATTGACCAAAAAAAATCCTCAGCTCATCCTCGGTATATCCCAACAAAGTACCGTATTCAGGACGCATACTGATATCCGTCATGAAATTCACCCCAGAAAAGATCCCCAAATTTTGGTAGCGGCAGATCCCAGTTACCAAGATCAATCTGAATCTGGAGCTTAACCTTTTTAAGCAGTCATAGAATGAAAAAAGCTCGGCCTGCACCTCTTCAAAAAGCTTGGGATCATGCAGACACGAGTTTAAAGGGGCATCATATTCATCCATTAACAACACCGGACTTGAGGCATCATTTTTTAACATCTTTTCAAAGGCATCGGCAACACAACCTATCCCCCTGGTACCTATCTTAGGAAGCGCAAAACCGGCATCATCCGACGCTGAAAACACCATGTTCTCAAATTTGACTCTGAACTCATCGATGTTTTGAAAAATTCTGCAGGCGGTAAAATCCATACGGATCACAGGATAGGTACCGTCATTCCAGTTCTTTGCAATTGCCAGTCCTTTAAAATGCGTAAGACCGTCTTTAAACAAAGATTCAATGGTGCTCACAAGCAAAGTCTTCCCGAAACGGCGCGGGCGGGAGAGAAAATAAAATCCGTCATCTCTTGCCAATTTTCCTATCAGGTTCGTTTTATCAACGTAAATTTTGGACTTAATTCTTAAAATCGAAAAATCGCTGAATCCTAAAGGAAGAGAAGTCATGTTGTCACTGTCTTGCATCATTTTTCCGCCGCCTGAGATATCTTCCTTGCATTTTAACGTTTGCCTGCACTAATTGAAGAAAGAAAAATCAGCTCAAAGCAGTTTTACACATCCCGGCACTGAGCCTACGTTGCATCATGACTTAAACGAAAAAGTGTCATTGCTTGTATGCATTTTTGAGGTATTTATCTTTAATATTTTTTTATCGCAAATGCAAATTTGACTATTTTTTTCATAAATTTCAGAATATTACTTATATTTTTACTCTGTAATAGGCTGACTGTACATATAGCTTTATTTAATATCACAGATACAATTTTATAAAATAATTGCATGACTTACTTTTTATATGATATAGTAAATACATAATTTAATTTGATGTTTATTAACATAAACTATAACAAGGACGGGATTTAGGAATGTCAGAGCAAACAATATTTCTTGCAGGCGGATGTTTTTGGGGAATATCTGAATACTTCTCAAGGATCCCGGGGATCATTTCAACCGTCGCAGGCTATGCCAACAGCAAAATTCCCTCTCCGTCATATGAGAAGGTAAAAGATCAAAGTGCCGATGCAGCAGAAACAGTCGAGATAACCTTTGATGATAGAAATCTTTCTCTTGAGCAGATCCTGCATGCTTTCTTTTTGGTGATCGATCCTTTAAGTCTGAATCGTCAGGGAGCAGACAGCGGACGCTCTTACCGCACCGGGATCTACTATCAAAATGATAAGCAAAAAGAGACCGCAGCCAAAAGTCTTCAGGAGCTTGAAAGCAAACTCGGTAAAAAAAGTGCAGTGGAACTGTTGCCGCTTGAGAATTTTTATAAAGCCGAAGAATACCATCAGGACTATTTAAAAAAACATCCTGACGGCTACTGTCACGTGAATTTTGCCAAACTGCGCTTATTTAAAGACGAACTTTTAAAAACAGACAAAGCATTTGAAAATTGGGTAGTTTAAACTGATTTTTTCTTTTAATTTCAATTATTTTAGGAAATATTTTATGAACCTTTTTACCAAAATCGTTTCGGCAGCGCTGTTTACCGCCGCAACCTTATCTTTTAATTCAGGCTTTGCCGCAGAGCACGTCAAAGTAGGTGTAGTAGGCGAAAACAACGAACAGTGGAAACCTATCATTGAAAAACTCAAAAACGAAGGTGTTACGCTGGAACTCGTGAAGTTTAACGATTACTCCATGCCCAACCGCGCTCTTGAAGACAAAGAAAACGATCTGCATGCCTGCATGACCGGACGTTTTCTTAAAACCGAAAGCAAAGAGCACGGCTATCATCTGACAGCTATCGGTACCACTTTGATAGCGCCTCTTGGGATCTTTTCAAAAAAAATCAAATCTCTTGATGAGATTAAAGACGGTGACACCTTCGCCGTTCCTTCAGATCCCATCACCACGGGCAGAGCTTTAAGGTTGCTTGACGCTAAAAAGCTCATCACCTTAAAGAAGGATGCCGGCTGGACTCCCAGTGTCAAAGACATTGAAAAAAATCCCCACAAATTGAATTTTTACTGGATTGATCCGGGTAACGCCTACGCCGTACTCGATGACGTTACCGCAGGTTTCATCAACGGTGGGTTTGCAGTCGATCACGGTCTTTCCATTAAAAAAGATGCCCTCGCTGTTGAGAACACCGAAGGCTGGGGACTTGACAATCCTTTCGTAAACATCATTGCCGCCCGTACCGCAGATAAAGACAACAAACTGTATCTGCATATAGTCGAACTTTATCAAACAAAAGAAGTTGCCGACATCATCAACGAACATTACAAAGGAGCTTTCACTCCGGCTTTTAAATATTAAAAGCAAAATTACCTGCTTGCTGACTTTAAATTCCGGATGCATCTTACTTCCGGGATTTACTAAAAGTCGTCTTCTCATTTAAAAAAGCCGTATTACCTTTCTACGCCCTAAAATCAGGCATATTTGTGCCGTTTCCAAAGTGAGTCTATAATTACTTCGCGTAAACGCCCCAAAAGGGATCAAAATTTTTATCGGAGTTTTTTATGGATCCGTTCAACGCAGGCTGGCTGTCATTGCTGCCTCCGGTCATAGCCGTAGTTTTGGCTCTGACCACCAAAGAAGTGTTTTCTTCACTAATTATAGGTATTCTTACCGGCACTGCCATCTACACCGTGGGTATAGGCACTGACGGCTCAGTGGTAGTCGGAACCGTTGAGAATGCCTTTAAAATCATAGGCGAAAGATTCGATCTCACCATTATTCTCTTCTGCTCGCTTTTGGGATCTTTGGTATATGTGATCTCGCTTGCAGGAGCCACCAAGGCTTACGGCAAATGGGCCAGCTCCCACATCAAAGGCCGTCGCAGCGCCATGCTGTCTACCTCGGTTTTAGGTGCCTTCATCTTTATCGATGACTATTTCAACTGCCTGACCGTAGGTACCGTAATGCGCCCCATCACCGATACTTTCAAGATCTCCCGTGAGAAATTGGCCTATATCATCGATGCCACGGCAGCCCCCATCTGCATCATTGCCCCGATCTCTTCCTGGGCCGCAGCCGTAGGTTCCAACCTCAAAGATACCAAAGCTTTTGATTCTGAGATGGGCGCTTTCATCTCTACCATTCCCTGGAATTTCTATGCATTGCTGTGCATTTCACTGGTGCTGATCCTCTCTTTTTGTCAGCTGGATTTTGGTCCCATGCTTAAAGCAGAAGAGCGCGCCGGTGTCAAAGATACGGTAGATGTAAATATCGATCAGGATCTAAAACAAGCCGATAATATTCCCGTACACGCCAACGGTACCTTGTGGGACATGGTAGTGCCCATCGTTGCCCTGATCATTTTCTCAACATTGTCCCTGCTCTACGTAGGCGGATATTGGGGCAGCGACGAGGCTTACCACTCCATAGGCGCAGCTTTTGGTAACACCAATGCCGGTCCTGCTTTGGACATGGGTGTTTTCGGGGCTTTGGTAATTGCTTTCATCATGTTCGTAGGACGTCGACTCATGAGCTTAAAAGTGTTCATGGACGGCGTGTTGCGCGGTGTTCAGACCATGATCCCTGCCTGCATGATTTTAACTTTAGCCTGGGGGATCTCAGGAGTTTGCCGTGATCTTTTGCAAACTCAGGTCTTTATTTCAGAGCTGGTACAAAACGATACCGGTGTCCTGGCAGCCATTCTGCCTGCCGTGATCTTCGCCATCGCAGGTTTTCTCTCTTTCTCAACCGGTACTGCCTGGGGTACTTTCGGTATCCTTATCCCCATCGTGGTCACCGTTGCCGAAGCCGTAGATCCTTCATCAGCCGATCTCGTGGTGATCACCTTGTCAGCAACCTTGGCAGGATCGGTATTCGGCGATCACTGCTCGCCTATTTCCGACACCACCATTTTGTCATC
>CALBLB010000324.1 GCA_937896115.1 uncultured Succinatimonas sp. | reverse complement strand
ATACAGAAAAGTTAGCAAGTTACTATCATGATTGTGATCAGGAATTACCACCTGGTAGATGCATCTATTTTCTTTATATTGCAGGTGGCTTTAAGCAATCACAGCAGAACATAGCTTCTTTACTTAGAGCGTGCGCTGGTAAATTTGGCAGACCAGTATCGGCTGTTACAGTTGATGCTTTGTTAGACCTTGTTGATCAAAAACAAAAGATCAGTCCAAATTCTTTGGAAGAAAAGTTTAAAGAAGGTAAACTTTTTACATCTGCATACTCATTTTTTTAAATTGTAGATCATAGGCATGAAATTTATTGATAAAACGGAAATGTTATGGAAATTTTAGAACAGGATGCGTAGGCATGAAGATAAATAGTGAATACTTCTCATCCAGAGGATCTACTTGAAACAGCCAATGCTTGTATTTTGAAACAGGATAACTTAAATACAAACTCAAAATACAAGCAATCAATAATAATTTGTAATTTAAGTTCTTAGCCCATATAAGGATCAGAACTGAGATGACAATCCAAGTAAAAAATACTGAGATAATGCAAAGAAACAAAGCGTATTCTTCACGATAAGGATCGGAAAAAACGCCCAATCCCATTTCAAGATCGAGCTTTTTTACCCAGGCATCGAGAACAACTAAAACAGGAGAGCAGAATTCATTAACACGGCATGCTATGCGATGTGGATTTCCTAAAACCCGATCTGCGTAACACTGAAAGTCAGTTAGTAAGAAAAGCGATTTTGTTATCAAAGGATCAAGCAAAATGAGCTGAATTACAGTTAAAATTAACAAAGCAAAGCGAATTCTTTGACAATAAGATCGGTAACTAAGATAGATTTTTATGTCTCCTAGCAAGTCATATAATTGTTCGTTGAAATTATTCACTTTAAGATCAGCTCCTCTGATTTTTTAAACAACAACCTTCTTAGATCTGATATTACCTGGAAGTCGCCGCCTTTTTTGTAGCTTCTTCTGAAATTATTGAAGTCACTGTTGCCAAGTCTTATATAGTCAGAATATAAACAGCTAATAGGAAATGGAGAGAAAGATTTAAAATTTTTACTCCAATAACCGAGGTTATTGGAGATAAAGTCAGGTATAAACCTTGATCCGTTGCTTTCGTCAAAGTTGAAAGTATCGTAGGCATACACGTCGATACCGTCAATGCGTATCTTACGTTCACCTTTTTTACCTATACTGACAAAGCCTTTGGGTAAGGCTTTTAAAGAAAAAGTGTCAAGCGCAATCGTAAGACCATTTGGTGGTGCGGGCTCAAATAAAGTTGCAGGGGATACGCTTTGTCTTTGCAAATACCAATTTTCAAATTCATGACTCTTAAGATCTGAAAATTTAAAGTATCCGCCTCTTTGCCATACTCCGCTGCGCTGCAGAATACTTTTAAGTTCTTCTTTTGCTTTGTAGTTGAACAAAATATTTCTGCTTGCAAGTTTTTTTAAAGCATCTTCTGCTATTTGATGTGAAAAAATCCATTGTGAACTGATATTAACTACCGGGAGAAAATGCCTGTTGTTATGATCCGAGCTTTGAGCAGAAGAGCAGATCCAGGTGCGCATCATATCGGATAATAATCTCCATGCATATCTTTTATCAGGATCTTCTTCATATTGCCCCATACTTTGGGCAATATCAGGGATAGCAAGAATAGTATCGGTCTTATCAGAAGTTACTATTTGTTTCTCGATGAGGTTCTTGGTCAGATCGAAATCACGATTTAATTCTGCTGATAACTCATAGTTCGGAGTATAGTAAAGATCTTCAAATGAAGGATCTTCATCATAATAATCAATTTTATCTTCAGTGTATTTTCTGAGAAACGGGTAATATCCAAATAAAGGTGTATCCACAATCAGCCTCAAATTTAACTCGATGATTTTAACTATAGTAACAAATTAAGTTGAGATCAAGTTTTAGTTTAGTTTGTTTTACCGGTTAAATTTGATTTGTGACCAATTATTTTAATAAAAAGTGTAAATATTAAATTTTTTATGAAAATTTTTGGATATACTTGTTTTAAATATTTTTTATGAGGTCTCTTTAATGCCGCAGGTTCCCGGAATTTTTCATTCTCTTAAGGTCGTCAATTCAAATGATCTTGAGGTTTTGGCTGCCGTATGTGCCGATCTTATTAGAAAGCATCCTTTATCTTCGGCTTTATCGCAAGATCTGGTGCTGGTAATGAACAACGGCATGCAGACTTACTTAAATCAGGAGATAGCCTTAAGAAATAAGATCTCCTCGGGGATCTGCTATGAGCAGATCTGGGTGTTTATCTGGGATCTTTATAAAAAGATCTTCTCAGACGATGACAAATTAAACCGTTTTTCGCGCGACTCCATAGCCTGGTCATTGCTGGGGCTTAAGCAGATCTGGCTTGGCAAGGAAGACTTTTGCGACGATTCTGTACTCAATTTAAAAGTAAAAGAGATCCTAAAACCGCTTGAGCAGTATGTCTCGGACGAAGATGCCGGCGGGACCAAATCCTGGGAATTGTGTCATCGCATTGCCGATACCTTCGACCAATATCAGATGAACCGTCCTGAATGGATAAGGCTTTGGAACGGCTTAAAAATTGAGGATTTTAAAGATCCTGAGCACGGAGCGGTTTTTAAAGTTTTAAAAAGTATGACGCCCAAGCGTTTAAGAGATGAGAATACTCAGATAGCCTCACAGGTAAAAGGCAATCTTTGGCAGCCTTTGCTGTGGATCTTACTAAGATCCAATCTCATCGCTCCTGACTCTTATGAGAACAAGGATGTCCTAAGCCTTGCCACCATGGATCGCGTGCAGATCATGGACAGATTGTGCGCATCATTGGCAGACGATGCTTTTTGCTCTTTGCATATAAAAGATCTCCCCGAGCGTCTCTTCATCATGGGGGTAAGTTCCATGCCCTCGCAGGTTATCGATTTTTTCAGGATCTTGGGAAGCCGCACCGAGGTTTACCTCATGCTCATAAATCCTTGCAGTGAGTATTGGGGAGATATCAATGTAGGACGCAAAAGCCTTGCTGCCGTAAATGACAAATTGCAAAGCCTTAGAGAAAACGTCGAATTAATGCAGCGCAGATCTTCAACTTACACCGAGGCAGCAGGTAAGAAAACTCAGGGATTTAACTCAGGAAGAATAGATGAGGACAGAGTAAAACGCTACGGGGATGAAGGAGAGCTTGAAGACGGCAACGCGCTCTTAACAGGTTTTGGCAGACAAGGCCGTGATATATTAAGCCAGCTTATCACGGGGCATGACGAGCATGATGAGGCAAGCATTCCTGATTTTATCAATTGCTTTGTGAAGTCTTCAAAGCAAGATGTGTTAAGCGTGATTAAAAATCAGTTGCTGACTTTGGATCCTCCTGCAAGCAAGACGCTGATTTCACCTGATGATGACTCCGTGCTTTTTTGTTCATGTCATACCAGAAAGCGTGAAATAGAAGTCCTGCGCGATACCATACTGCAAAAATTCAAACAAGCTCAGGAGCAGGGGGAAAAGCTCCTGCCCAAAGACATTCTGGTAATGACTCCGAATATCGAGTCGTACGCAGCCGAAATTGAGGCGGTGTTCGGCAATATAGATCGCAACAGCGTAAATTACATACCTTATTCGGTGGGCGATCGCAGTGTGGGTGATCAGGATCCCGTATCCGAAGCGGTGTTAAAGCTTATGGACATAGGCACTACGCCCGTGACCTTAACCTTTGTAAGTCAGCTTCTGCAGGTGCAGACCGTAGCCTCGTCTTTCGGGTTTTCAGGAGAAGATGCGCTTACCGTGACCAAATGGTGTCAGGAGTCCAACGTAAGATGGGGACTTGATGAGCATGAAGCTTTGGATGAGGCCGGGGTAGGGGATCTGCCCTGGACCTTTGAAAAAGGTCTTTCACGCATGACCGAGGGCTTCATGACGGGAGATGTTGATGAAAATGAGGATCTTTATACCAAGATAGAAGGATCCGATGCCGATCTTTTGGGGCGCTTTTCTTTATTCGTCAATACTTTGATAGATCTGCGCAAATTGTTCAAGCGTTACAGCGCAAGCGATCTGCATCTTGAAAAAAGAGAGCTGGACGATGAAGCATCTCCTCCCATGCTCTTGCAATTAGGCGAGTTCTTCAGACGCTTTGTCAAAGATGAGGACAGCCGCAGCCAGTCTACGGAGTTTGTCAAAACCTTAGGCGGTTTGGTCAAGATCCTGCGTTATCTCAAGCATAAACCTGCGATCACGCTGCCTACCT
>CALBLB010000323.1 GCA_937896115.1 uncultured Succinatimonas sp. | reverse complement strand
ATAACGTTTGCCGGGATGATGAGACAAGCCCTTTGCCCAATGTGCACCGGGTTTATGATCCCAATACTTAAACGCATGTTTCGGCACACGGTGATCATAATTGTGATGAGCACGATGATGGGGATAAAGAGGACGGGCATAAGGATCTGGACACGGAGCCCCTGCACATCTTAACCCCTGTATTCCGTAGTCATAGTTGCGCTCCTGCGCCGTTTCCGGAACATGAGGTCCTACCCTGATGGTACGGACATTATCGTCCTCATAAATATTGCTAAAAGTCTCGGAATTGCCTTCTGCGAAAGAAACATTACCGTAAAATACGGCTGATGCAGCCAAGATCATTAAAAAAAGCTTATGCATAACTTTTTTATCCTCAATGACTACTAAACTTTATACTCAGGGATCCTCACTTGAGAGCTGATGGCTTTATACAATCCTTCAACCCACATGAGCGCATTTTCAAAAGATGCAGAAACCCTGGCCCCGGTTAAGCTTCCCTCTTTTGAAGAGAGTTTCGCAACCTTGGCAAGATCATTACAACGCACCGCGTCATAGATTAGGCTTAGATCATCAAGTTTTTTATAAGAGAGCTTGATCTTGTTGTTATGCTCCACCAGATCGATAAATGCAGGATCTTTAAGCTCTGCAGAGGATACGGCAAAACGTTTTAAATTGCGTATGGCTCCCATCGAGAAATAAGGCAGTGACAACTCCTCAGGCCCCGAATCAGCCCAGATTGAAGCTTCGCATAAAGCTATCTTTAAAGGAGCATAGCTGTTTACTCCCATACGCCTCGCCTCATCTGCGGTAAAACGGAAGGAGAGCAATTGCAAACACAAAACACATTCGATGATGCGGACTAATTTGGGCTCCAGCACCGCCACGGCCTGCTCGTAAGTAGGATCGAGGATCAGATCTTCTTCAAAACGGCATCCGTGAGCTACATAGGTCACTACCGGTTTTACATAGCTGTTAAGCACACTGTAGCGTTTTAAGAAATTCAAAAAGATCTCGGTAGAAGGCGTTTTAGCAAACTG
>CALBLB010000322.1 GCA_937896115.1 uncultured Succinatimonas sp. | reverse complement strand
TTTTCCTGAGTAACGAGTTGTAACAACAAGTGAGGCAGAATGGTTTCGTTGCCAAGAGAAGTCTTGGGATCAACATGTGAATTGTAAACTACCGAACCTGTGATCACGATATAGTCAAAATCGGTAGCCACTGAAGGAATGGTCAGAGATTTCATCTCGGTAAACTTCAGGTTATGCGGATTTTCAACGATGTCAGCCTGGGTAACGGTTGAAATATCTTTTGAAGGATCAAGCTTGATCCAGCCTATCTTTTGCAAAATGGCATAGGCTCTTGAAGTGTTGGATGCGTCGTTGGGTACAGCTATGCTGTCTCCGTCTTCGACGGCGTCAAGAGATTTTTTGGCACCCGGGTAAATGCCGGCTAACACGGTGGGGATCGGGGTTAGGGCAGCCAAATGACCGTCCTGACTTTTATTGAAGTTATTCATGTAGGCAATGTGCTGCTCTACGTTAAAGTCCACTTCACCGTCGTTTAAAGCAAGATCAGCCTGAAGCAGATCTGACAAATCTACGGCTTTGACGGTATAACCTTCTTTTTCAAGAATTGGCTGTACACCTTTTATAAAGAGTTCTGAATAAGGACCCTGAGATTTGGAAAAAGTCAAAGTGCTGTGATCTTTATCAAAAGCTTGAGCGGAAGTAGCACTGAAAGCCAAAGTAAGCGCAGCTGCGAGCAGGGAAAGACGTTTGCCTGTCATTAACATTTTTTATTCTCCTTTTTGCTGAGGATCTTGCTGATCACATCAGCTTTGTAAAGCCGGATCAAAAATTAACGAGTTTTGTCGCGTGGTGATGCAACTTCATCTTGCCAAGAGATCTTGGTCTCTTAACGTTTTCCTATATTGCATCGTTAAGATATTAAAATCAACTAAATTGCAATGCTGATCACAAGTTTTAACAGTTGCACCGAGTAAGTGCAAAATACCACAGCTTGGAAGTGCTTAAATTTTGTATAGTGATAAAAAAATGCAGAGCCGGTACTAACCGTATTTTTAATTTGAAAAACAAAGAATTGAAACAGCAAGATGGGCAAATGCTTTTGTGTGTTAGTATCTTCTAAGGTGACTTTCGACTAAATGCAATTTGCTTTAGATCAGAAAAATCATACGCAGGAGCAGGGCAGGAAACTTAAATATGCAATCACTTCCTCTTGGATATTCTGATTTTGCAAGATTAAGACGGGAGCAGGGGATCTATGTGGACAAAACCCGTCTTATTTACGAGTTGGCCGATCACGGAAGTTATTATTTCCTCTCCCGTCCCCGGCGCTTTGGAAAAACCCTGTTGCTTTCTACATTTGAATCATTGTTTAAATATGGGATCAGAGATTTTAAAGGTCTTGAAATAGAACATTTATGGCATGAAACCAAGATCTATAAGGTGATTAGGCTGGATTTTACTGCCTGCAGTCTGTTTAAGAATATAGAAGATTTCAAAAACATGTTTGCGGCGCTGTTAAAGCGTAGCTGTTTTGGCAGCGGATTGCAGCTTCCTCATTTGGAT
>CALBLB010000321.1 GCA_937896115.1 uncultured Succinatimonas sp. | reverse complement strand
ACGTCCGGTATTGGCACTTATTGCCAAGCGTTATCGTCGTGCACCGGTAAAAAAAGGTACGTTGCCGATGCCCTTTGACTACGTACGCGCCAGCATCAATTTGGTAGTTGCTTCAGCGCTTATCTCAGTGGCCACTTCGATGAAACTGCCGCTTTCAACTACTTATGTGACTTTTATGGTGGCAATGGGATCGTCATTTGCAGACGGTGCCTGGGACAGAGAAAGTGCCGTATTCAGAATTTCTGGCGTGATCACCGTGGTCGCAGGTTGGTTTTTAACGGGATTTTGTGCGTTTACCTGCGCGTCCATAGTCTGCTCTGTCAATTTCTTTACCGAGGGCGTGAGCGTATTTGTGCTCATTCCGTTAATTTTTATTCTGATCATTTATACGAACTTTATTAGAAAGAGTCGTCATGACGAGGCCACTTCTATTCTGAAATCTCGTAATGACGAAGGTATTTTGCAGGCGGTATGTCGCAGTGTGCCGCAGTATTTTGATCAGGAATTGGAAACCATTCGCCGCACCATGGCCGCATTTTTTGAAGATAACGAGCTGGCATTGCGCCGCGCCCGTAATAAAGCTTCAAATATTCAGGAAGATATTTCAGAAAACCGCGGTGCCTATTATTCTTTGGCTCAATCAAGTTACAGCGGATCGCTGACACGTCAAAAAGATGCCGATAAAAGTACGGTAGATGCCAAGTTCTTCTTTTATCTGGTCTTTTCAAATTTACGTGAAGCTGCAAAATCCGTACATTACGCTACAGATCAGGCGGTAAATCACGTTGCCAACCGCCATACTATTTTCGGCGGAGATATGAAGAGCTCTCTTGAAGAGCTGTTGTCACGCCTTGAACGTATCAGCAATGATGTGCACGCCATCGGTGCCGATCCCAGTGCCGTGAATGTCGAAGCTTTGGCCAAGCATGCCAAAAAATTAAACCGCGATATCGACAAATGCCAGATGGCTTTGGTGTCAATCATAGGTCGTGAACGTGTGTCCATGCATTCATCTGAGATGTATTTAACCTTCCTGCAACAATTGCGTGATTTTATCAGCCGTTATACTGCAGTGGGAATGCAGGAGCGAGCTCTGGCAGAGCTGGTGGCAGGAAACTGCGTGATGACTCCGGTTGAAGAGCCGCATTTTGAAGAAGGAACCTTGAGTCCGAGAGAACAGGATGATGACGAGGAAGAACTTAATAAAGACGTTTTAAAAGAATCGAAAACGGCTAATGTTAAAAAGGGTCAACCTGTTATAGAGGAAAACCATCAAGTTGTAACTCCGGTGAAATTGCCTAAACCGCCTTCGTATTAGGTGATCATAAAAAGTTATCTCAAACATCAAAAAAGAAGGATGGGACTAAAGAAGTTCCATCCTTTTTTAAGGAGTGTCACTTGAAAAACAGATCAGGCTGAAAACAGAGCGTTTAGTTTTTTCTGTTCAACATCCGAGGCGCTGCCGCCGGTCAATAAAGAGCACGAAGCCTTCTTTATTTTTTTTAAGCGTTTGCCGCTTTCAAGTTGTTTTAATATCTCCGCAACCGCTTCTTGAGCCAACTCATAGCGAGGCGTTTTTATGCTGCACAGCTTGGGCATGGCCGCATCACAGAATTTCAAACCGTTGCAACCTATGACAGCAAGCTGCTCAGGAACTTTGATATTCAAAGCTTGGCAGGCAATCAGCGCTCCTACACCCACGTCGTCATTGGTACACAGTACGGCATCCAGATCAGGATGCTCTTTTAATGCGTTTAACATCATGTCGCGTCCCAGAGCAAAATTTGAGCGGTTTGAAGATGAAAAACTCAAATCAGGAAGTCCTGCTTCTTTGACTGCATGTAAATAGCCGTTGCGTCTTATGAGGGTCCGCGGATCCATACGCACTCCGAAATAAGCAGGATGTTTTCTACCGCATTCGATGAGTACCTTGGTTACTTGATAGAAGATTTGCTCGTAATCCATACCCATGTTGATACCTAAGGGATCGTCTGCAAGAGACAATAACTCGGCTACCGGGATCCCTGATTTTTCCAAGCGCTTTTTGGTAAGTTCCGTGTGTACGGTGTCACAAAGGATGATGGAATCAACTTGATAAGACAGCAATGAGGCTACTTGATCTTCTTCTATTTTGGGATCGTAGGATGAATGCATTAGCAAAAGTCCGTAGCCTGCTTTACGGCAACTTTCGTCAACGGCATCTATGACTTCAGAAAACACTCCGTTTGAAAAAGACGGAATGACCAGTCCCAGAGTATGCGACAAGGAGCTTGACATGATCGTAGGTACCCTTGTCGGTATAAATCCCGTATCTTCTATGGCTTTTTGGATTTTTTCACGGGTTTTGGGGGCCACGCTGTCAGGATCATTGAAATAGCGTGAGACTGTCATGCGGGTTACGCCGACTTGTCTTGCGATGTCCTGTAATTTAGGTCTTACTATCATACGAATTTATGAAGATAAATCTTTGTGCTGATTGAAGTTGCCGTCGATTTTAACAAAGAGAAAAGTTGGTCCAGATTAAAAGTTACCGATAACATGAACTTGGTCACTACTTGCAGTTTCAAAAAATGAAGTTTTGAGAAAAAAAGTTATGCAGATCGCAAAATTTGTAATTTTTTTCAAGAAGCAGAGATTAGATCCGATAATCAAAACAGCATAGACGCGGGCTCTTTGTGATATAGAGGTCACGATCTTTGTGCTGATCCGTTTGCAGACGTAAAAAAAAGCTTGAAACGGGTGTAAAGTACTACAAGTTTAGCTGTGAGATTAGGTAATTCCGTACTTTTGCAGCTTAATAAAATAATATTATTCAGTAAGATGGAGCGTAATTCGCGGGACTGGCCCTGCGCATTATGAAAGTGTGATGGACTTGTTTAAAAATATGGGAATACGCAGCAAATTGATGCTGTCGTTTGTTGTCACCATGATATTTACAGCGATCATCTGCGTGATCACGGTGTTTATCATGAACAATATACGCAATACCGTTGATTACACTCACAATTTAATGAATGATGGTTATCTGCCATCAACCGAGATTGCCGAAAAATTGAACGAAGTTGGCGGCTTGGCTTTTAGCTTCTGCAATAACAAGACGGCTTTTACCATAGGCAACCAAGAAAAAGTAGCCAATGATTTGAAGACTATTTTGGAAGATGCTGATAAATATTTTACCGGCACTGAAGGCGGTGATGATCTCATTACCAAGCTTAAAGCTATCGAAGATACTTATACCAATACCGTTTTGGCCGCTTTGCTTAAAAATCAGCAACAAATAGCCCGTGCTACTTACGTGATGGAAATGCAGCCTAAACTTGAAGAAGTTGCAAGCTTATTGCAAAAACGCAATATAGGTTATTTAGATGCCATCAACGGAAGATTGGACAGCCTTAACAGTCCCACCCCTTTATACCTGATTTTGGGATCTACAGCCGCCGGTATCATTTTTTCAATTTTAATCGCGATGATGTTCTCGTCGGCTATGAAACGCGTACTTTCTCATGCAGTATCTGTAGCCGAGCGTATTGCCTCAGGAGATCTTACCGGTCAGATAGTTACCAATCGTACTGATGAGCTAGGGCAGCTCATGCGTGCATTAGAGGATATGCGTAAGGAATGGCACGATTTGGCCAAGATGATCAAAGAGACTACCAGTGCCGTTGAAGAAACTTTTGCCACCATCGATACCGTTACCGGTGAGATAGACAAGTCGGCTCAGGAAACTGAAAACCGTTCCATTACCGTGGCGGCCGCTTCGGATGAAATGGTGTCCACAACTTCGGATATTGCCAAGAACGCTCAGGTGGCCTCAGCATCTGCTGAAGATTCCTCAACCACTACTTCAGACGGAGTGGAAAAGATCCATCAAACTATTGCACTCATCAAAGAGCAGGTTGAAAAGACCCGCGGCAATGCGGAACGTGTCGGCGCTTTGGTTGAACAGTCCCAGAAGATCAGTTCCATCGTTCAAACCATTGAAGATATTGCCAATCAGACTAATCTCTTGGCTTTGAATGCAGCTATTGAGGCTGCCCGTGCCGGTGAAGCTGGTAAGGGCTTTGCCGTGGTTGCAGACGAAGTGCGTTCGTTGGCATCGAGAACCTCGGCATCTACTTCTGACATTATTACTATGGTGACTGAAGTACAGCATGACGCCAGCGCCGCTAACGACTCTATCACCAAGAGCGTTTCTGAAATGGATGAGTTGGCCGCATCCTCGGCTGCCGTCGAAAATTTACTGCATGACATCATCAGCAAGGTAACTTCTGTTGATACTCAGATAAATCAAATTTCGACTGCTGTTGAGCAACAAAATACCGCTACTTCAGAGATTTCCTCCAACATGCAGAACATTACCTCATCTGCAAAAGATCTCGCATCCAAGGTTACCGAAGCCAGAACTCAGGTTGAAAGTGCCGAAGAGGTTATGCAGCGTCTTTTGGATCAGGTCGAACGCATTCAAGTTGAATAAGCTCGTTTACTGAGAAATTAAGCCCGAAGCCTTTGTTTCGGGTTTTTTTTTTTGAAAATGTGAGATCTGATACAAAATGAAGAAGATGATAAAAATAACGATGTTACGGATAACATAATCATTTTATATATGCTATGCTGTATACAAATATTAGAAAGTTTGTCTGATTTGGAGAAGACATGAGCATTATCAAGTGTGTGGTTATGGGAACTTGCGGTTCTGGAAAAACCACGGTTGGAAAAGCTTTGGCCAAGCACTTTAACGCTACGTTTATCGACGGTGACGATTTGCACCCAAGACATAATGTGGAAAAAATGCGCGCAGGTCACCCTTTAAACGATGAAGACCGCAAACCGTGGCTTGAGCGTGTATCCGACGTGTTTTTTTCACTTGCAAATCGTTCTTGCTCCGGTGTGGTGGTTTGCTCTGCATTGAAAAAGAAATACCGCGACATCATAAGACAGGGCAATGAAGGGTTAGTTTTTATCCATCTTTATGCCGACAAACAAGTGATACTTGATCGCATGAGCAAGCGTCAGGGGCATTATATGAAGACAGAGATGGTAGATTCTCAATTTGAAGCCTTGGAGTTTCCCGATCCTACAGTGGAAAAGGATGTGTGCAATATCAATGTCGAACCTTCAATTGAAATCGTGATTGACGAGGCCATCAAGGCCTTGGAGGAGAAGATCCGTGAATAAGGTAGTTGCAGAAGTAACCGCACGTATAGAGGCGCGTTCTCAAAAGACCCGTGAACAGTATTTGCAGATGATTGCAGCTCAGCGCGACGAAGGTCGTAACCGCGATAATCTTAACTGTTCCAATATAGCTCATGCCGCCGCCGCCATGGAAGGCTCCATCAAGGAAAATCTGATCACCGGCGAAGGTCCGAATATAGGCATAGTAACAGCCTATAATGATTTGGTTTCGGCGCATTGTCCTTACAAAGTTTATCCTGATGAGATCAAAGCAAGCGTAGAAATGTGCGGAGCATCGGCTCAAGTTGCAGGCGGTGTTCCAGCAATGTGCGACGGAGTGACTCAGGGACACCCCGGAATGGATATGTCGCTGTTCTCACGTGATTTGATAGCCCAGGGTGTAGCCGTTGCTTTGTCTCATAACGTGTTTGACGGTGCTCTTTTACTCGGTATATGCGATAAGATTGCCCCGGGCATGCTTATGGGTGCAGCCTCATTTGCTCATCTGCCTATAGCTTTTGTGCCGGCAGGTCCTATGGCTACAGGTATTTCCAACAAGGAAAAGACCGAAGTGCGTCAGCAGTATGCCGCAGGTGAAATTGATCATTTGACTTTGCAGCGTATGGAATGCAAAGCCTATCATAGCACCGGTACTTGTACCTTCTTCGGAACTGCCAACACCAATCAGCTGGTGATGGAAGCCATGGGACTTATGCTCCCGGGCTCTGCCTTTGTCCCGCCCAATACCGCTTTGCGTCGCGCGTTGACCGACAGAATTTCTAAAGAAATAGCCAATCGTACCGCTTTAGGTTCAAAAGTACGTCCTCTTTGCGACGTGCTTACTGCAAAGAATATCGTAAACGGTGTGGTGGCTTTGCTTGCCTCAGGCGGTTCGACCAATCACACTTTGCATATGGTGGCCATAGCCCGCAGTGCAGGTTATATTCTTACTTGGCAGGATCTTTCGGATCTGTCGGAAGTCGTTCCTTTGCTGGTTAATATTTATCCTAATGCTCAGCCAGACATCAATGCACTGCAGGCTGCAGGCGGAGTACCGGTGCTTATCAAAGCTTTGGCAAAGCGCGGACTTTTGCATGAAGACGTACATACGGTCGCCGGCGAATTTGCCGATCAGATGACCACTCCGGTACTTGAAAACGGCGAACTTAAATTCGTTGAATGCGGTGAAACCAAAGATCCTAAAGTCTTGATCTCAGGTGAAGGTTGTTTCCGCGAACACGGCGGCTTAAAGGTACTTAAGGGAAATCTTGGCCAATGCGTCATCAAGATCTCGGCTGTAGCGCCTGAGCATCACCATGTTAAAGCTCCTGCCCGCGTGTTTAATTCCCAATATGACGTGCATAAGGCTTATCAGGCAGGAGAGCTTAATCAGGATTGCGTGATAGTTGTACGTTATGCAGGCCCTGCTGCCGCAGGAATGCCTGAACTGCATAAACTTATGCCGGTTTTGGGCAATCTGCAAAAGGCAGGTTATCACGTTGCACTGTTAACCGACGGGCGCCTTTCAGGGGCTTCCGGCGGTATTCCTTCGGCTTTGCATCTTTCGCCTGAGGCAGCTCACGGCGGAAAGGTTGCTCTGTTACAAGACGGTGATCTCATCGATTTTGATGCTGATGCAGGTCAGGTTAATTGCCTTACCTCACTTGAAGGTCGAGTTGCTGACGTTCCTGATCTTGAAAAAGATGAGCAAACTTTCGGCAGATGGTTATTTAGATCATGCCGTGCCTCGGTAAGTTCAGCTGATCAGGGTGCTACATTCTTGTTTAAACCTGTTTAACAGCTTGAATTTTAGGGTTTCTTCATGAAATTTTTGGCGGGACTTTGTTCCCGCTTTTTTTTGAGAAGAATTGAGCTGATGCCGCAATAAAGCAAGGGAGAGATATTTTAGTAATTTGACATTCAAAAGCTGACTTCAAGACGAGTGGTTGTTTAAGAAATTGTTTTTTAAAGTTTAAATAATTCTCAAAAACCGTTGTCAGAAAGTGTCCGTAATGTCATGCCTAGGTTTAGGAAAGCAACTTAACCTGAGCTTATATCAGCTGATTTTCCTTAAACAATCGGCGCAAATTCCCTTAAAGGTTATTTCACATTCTTCAATCTTACCGTTGAAATTTTTGCCCTGATCGCAGATTAAGGCATTCATTTGTTCGGTAGTGGAAAAGTCTGTTACTTTATGACAGCAGTTACAAAAAAAATGAGCGTGAGGTTTGGGATTAGGATCAAAATGTACCTTGCCGTCGCCTGCATTTATGATTTGTAACTCTTTATTATCTGCAAGCAACATAAGGTTGCGATACACGGTACCCAAACTTATCGAAGGGTAAATTTCGCGTATTTCTTTGTAGATAGTCTGAGCATCGGGATGATCAGTACGATCTCCAAGTATTTCGCGTAATTTAACGCGTTGTCTGCTGTTACGCCTGGTTTTTTCCATAAAAAGCCTTAATGATAATGATAACTGTTTAATGATTGTAAAAAAAACTGCGGCAATAATCAAACAAAAACAGGCGTCATGAAGGACGCCTGTTAAAAAGAACAAAGATCAGATCTTGTTTGCAAGTTCGGAGGCTTTTCCGGTATAGCTTGCAGGGGTGAGATTTCTTAACAGATCTTTGTATTCATCGGGCATGTCGAGATCGCTTAGGAAATTTTCCATGATCTCACGGGTGACTTTGCGCCCGCGAGTGAGTTCTTTTAGTTTTTCGTAAGGATTGGCAATGCCGCAACGGCGCATTACGGTTTGGAAAGGCTCTGCCAAAACTTCCCAATTGTCATCAAGTTCGCAGGCAGTGTGCTCAGGGTTGGCCTGAAGTTTTGAAATACCCTTAAGAGTGCTCTTCCAGGCAATGAGGCTGTATCCGAAGGCGACACCGAGATTACGCAATACGGTAGAGTCGGTAAGATCGCGTTGGAATCTTGAGATGGGAAGCTTATTGCCTAAATGTTTGAACAAAGCGTTGGCCAGGCCTAAATTTCCCTCCGAGTTTTCAAAGTCGATGGGGTTAACTTTGTGCGGCATTGTGGATGAACCGATCTCGCCTTTGATGGTCTTTTGGGTAAAGGTACCGTAGGAGATATATCCCCAAATGTCGCGATCAAAGTCGATGAGTATGGTATTGAAACGATCAACCGCGTCGAACATTTCGGCCATATAATCGTGAGATTCGATTTGAGTGGTGTAAGGATTCATCTCGATACCGAGAGATGCTTCAAACTGTTTGGAGAAATTCTCCCAATCCACATCAGGGTATGCCACGGTATGGGCATTCCAGTTACCGACAGCACCGTTCATCTTGCCTAAAATCACCACGTTGGCGTAAGCATCGCGCTGTTTTTTAAGACGGTATACGAAAGTTGCCATCTCTTTGCCGACAGTGGTAGGTGAGGCTGGCTGACCGTGAGTACGGGCAAGCAGCGGAAGATCGGCATATTTATGAGCAAGCTCTCTTATGGCATTGATGAGTTCGTCCATCACCGGCAAAATGGCTTCGTCACGGGCGGTTTTTAACATCAGTGCATGTGAATTGTTATTGATGTCTTCAGAAGTACAGGCAAAGTGAATAAATTCGCGTACTGCGGAGATTTCTGCATTATCCTTGGTTTTGTCCTTTAAGAAGTATTCCACGGCTTTTACATCGTGATTAGTAACCGCTTCACGCTTTTTAATGTCCAAGGCATCTTCAACGGAAAAATTTTTAATTATGTCGTCGATGAATTGCTCGGTTGCTTTTGAGAAGGGGTGAACTTCCTTTATTTGAGGGCAGGCTGCCAAATGGCGAAGCCAGGTAAGTTCAACCTGCACGCGAAAACGCATGAGACCGTATTCTGAAAAAATAGAGCGCAGTTCCGAAGTCTTGGAGGCGTAGCGACCGTCAAGAGGGGAGACGGCGGTCAAAGCGGATAATTCCATGATGATTTCCTGAAAGTAAGCAAAATTTGATGTGTGTGAAAAATAATTCAAACTCTCATCAGTTACGGACAAGATGTTCCTGCGCGCATTGTACTATGCGGCCGCGGTGAAACAAGAGCATTAGCTTGGATGCTCCCAATTGGTCCCAAAGTACAAATCCGCGTATGGCTGCAAGTAACAGAGTACGGATTTTTTCCTGATTTTCAGAAACTTTAAGACATTCTTCATTTCCCGGGATCAGAAGTTTGGGGCAGTTTGGTGAGATCACCGATTGATAAATGCTAGCACATTCACGTAAAACGTCCGGACGCAGTACGGCTTGCAATTCACCTTCCATAAAACCCTGATTTTCAGAGATCATGCGATCATGAAAGGCATCGATGCGATTACCAAGTTCGTTGAATACTTCCTTACGGTTTTGCAATGCGGCAGATAAGGCCATGATCTTGTTAAAAAGCATCAGTATGGCCAGAGAATCGTTGCTTCCGTCTGAACTCATGCCTGCAAGACCGCTTTTGGACAAAGAAGTTGCTACGAGTTCATAACCTGAGGTTAATTGATCTGCAGCGTAGATATCATCTACGGTATCAGGAGTAGTCACGCCTATAGCGCGGATCACGGTTGCGCAACTGCGTTCGTCCCAAAAACCAGTATTAGCAATACGGTGGATTTGAGCACAACACTGAAAAACAGCTGCCAGCGCGCGGGTTTGATGTTCTATTTTTTGTTCTGCCATATAGCCTCTTAATGAATCGCGGAGGCGATCACAGCACCCCCAAGACAATCCTGACCTGCATAGAATACCACCGACTGGCCCGGTGCTACGGCCGCCGTGGGAGATTTAAACATTACTTTTAGTCCATTGTCGTCACGCATTACCGTACAGGGTACGTCAGGTTGGCGATAGCGGATCTTGCAGGTGCAATCAAAAGGAAGCGCAGGGCATTTTACAATCCAGGTTTCATTGATCGCATTGAGTCCTTTGGCAAAAAGTGCCGGATGATCGTGTCCTTGAACTACTATTAAGGTGTTATTGGGAATGTCCTTGCCGGCAACATACCAAGGTTCTCCGTTGCCGTCATGTTTGCCGCCTATGTTGAGGCCTTTGCGCTGCCCTATGGTCGCATACATAAGGCCGTCATGCTCTCCTATGATCTTTCCGTCTATGGTTTTTATCGGACCTTTTTTGGAGGGCAGATAATGAGATAAAAATTCGTGAAAACGTTTTTCACCTATGAAACATATTCCGGTGGAATCTTTCTTTTGTGCAGTAGCAAGACCGCGTTGGGCAGCCATGGCACGTACTGTGGGTTTTTCAAGATCTCCTACGGGGAAGAGCACGCGATTTAAAACGGAGCCGTCGATGGCATGCAAAAAATAACTTTGATCTTTCTTAGGATCGCTGCCGCGCATAAGATGCGCAGCTTGGGTATTGAAACTGCGACGGCAGTAATGTCCGGTAGCAATGAAATCAGCTTTGAGATCTTCAATGGCATAATCCATAAAAGCTTTGAATTTGATCTCTTTGTTACACAGTATGTCAGGGTTTGGGGTACGGCCTGCTTTGTATTCTGATAAAAAGATCTCAAACACGCTGTCCCAATATTCGGCGGCAAAATTGATGGTCTTAAGCTCTATGCCCAGGGTATCGCATACTGCCTGAGCATCGGCTCTGTCGGCTGCCGCAGAACAATAGCTGTCAGTATCATCCTCTTCCCAATTTTTCATAAATAAAGCGGTAACCTTCATGCCGTGTTCTTTTAAGAGTGCGGCACTTAAAGACGAATCTACTCCGCCTGAAATTCCCACTACTACTGACTTTCCTTCAAGTTCGTGCCAGGGAATGTTTGGGTTGAGATTTTCAAAAGCCATAAAGATGCTCCTAAGTGATAAATTAGGGACGAATGACTGAGATGATATCAAGAGGATAGCGTTTGCCGTCCAAATAATCGTTCATGCAACATCCTACAAGTCTGGTACGCCACAGATCTTTTTTCTCAAAGATTTCCTCGCGGGTATACCATCTGACATTGAGGATCTCATGATCAGGATCCTGTGCTTTTAAATGTTCCGGGATCTCTTTTAAACGGGCGGCAAAGCAGAAACGTTCTATGGTTTCGTTTGCTTTTACGTAATTGTAAATTCCCGTAAGGGCGGTGAGCTCAACTTCGCAGCCGCTCTCCTCGCGACCTTCACGCAATGCAGCTTCTAAAATACTTTCGTTTGCTTCTATATGACCTGCCGGCATTCCGAAAACCAGACGGTTGTTCTGATCTTCGTTGTATTCTTCGACCATGAGGAAACGGCCTTCATGTTCAATGATGAGGGCAACGGTGGCGTGGGGTTTGAATCTTTGTGACATGATCCGCTTTGAAATCCTAAAACAAAAACCACCGTCAGGCTAAATAACCACGGAAGCATGATT
>CALBLB010000320.1 GCA_937896115.1 uncultured Succinatimonas sp. | reverse complement strand
AAACGGTCTTGCCCGTATTCTTCGGGGTTTTTTAGGCAGTGCTCTTTGACGTACTGCATAAGTACGTCAGCTTGTTCTTTTGAGTTATGCCAATAGTTGCAAAAACCCTTTTCAGGATGGGCAAGGAAATTTAATACAGACCAAGGATTGAATACCTGTTGTTTGCCGTACATTTCAAAACAAAAACCGCCGTAGTAATTTTTCATTTTGGCAAAGCATTCGTCAAAACTTAAATGCAATATATTGGCGGCGTTTTCTATGTAAGGGGTAAAGTATTCCTGTACCTCCTGCTTTGTATAACCACCTGACGAAAACAGTCCCAGACGATCGTATATGCAGGTGCTGGTGATGAAGAAAAAACGACAAAAGGAGCTGACTGACTTTAATATGTGGTAAAAATTTGTCAGTACTCGGTAAATGTTTTCAAACAGTATAGGATTTTTTAATGCACTGTTTAAAAAAGCATCATAATCATCGATAAGCAAAACAGGAGATATTTCTCGATTACGCTCCAACATACTTTTAAAGCGGAAGCTTATAGGATCGTAGTCACATTCTTTTGGGGGCAGTTCAAGCCCTGCCGACTCCACGGCGTTTTTTATCATGGTCTCAAAGTTGACCTTAAAAGCACTGAAATCTTGAAAATTGCAGTATTTTGTAAAATCCAGTCTGATGACAGGATAGTTTTTCTCATCAGTCCAGAGTTTTTCTATGGCAAGGCCTTTAAAATCTTTCAGACCGTATTTAAACAACGATTCAAAGGTACTTAAAACCAATGTCTTGCCAAAGCGTCGGGGACGGGAGAAAAAATAAAAACCTTTTTTGGGTTTTACCAGTTCATAAATTAAGGAGGTTTTATCTACATAAAAAAAATCATCCTCTCTTAACTCATGAAAATTTTGTATTCCCAAAGGCAAATCTTTTATCAAATCCGCCATACTTTTTTGTCCCTTATCTCGTGCGCTAATTCCGTTTTCAAGACCGATTTAAGTTTTGGAAAACATCGTGTAAAACACACAATCAGAATTCAAGCATTTTGGTTTGCTGCGATCCCTTAACTGCCTGACGCAATTTTCCATCCTGACTGCCGTCTTGCAAGCCTTGAGTGTAAGCCGAGTAATCAAAAGACGCACTGTTATGTCTTTGCACGACATCATGTACCGAAGGATACTTATCGCTGACATAACGATCCATAGCCTCACGCTCTTCTTTAGTAACTCCTGCAAATTCTTCAAGGCTGTGATATACGGACTCAAGCCATCCCTGCGTATAATTTCTTACCGCTTTGGCAACTTTTGATTTAACTACCTTCGCTCCGTCATTATCCAGATCGTATTTCTTTATTTCAGCAAAAGTTTTAGGCAAAAGCCAATCAGGGATATCCTGCAGATCCGGTCTTAAAACACAAAAATCTTTAACGACTTTAAGATAACTTTCCAAATAACGTTGCTCTTGTTTTTTCTTCTCTTTGCACCTAAATTCACTGATCGCAATTTTTAACTGCCGTTGCAGGAAAACACAAGCATATACGGCACTTTCCAAGCGCTCTTTGGGTCCTATAAAGGTAAGTTTACTTACGGCAGTTCCTGTAGAGGTGGTAAAAGCAAAAACACCGAAGCATTTACCGACCATTGCGCCTATAGTACCTAATATATTTCTGGTTTTAAGCCCGGGAACCAGTACGGCATCGCTTTCACCTATCGACAGAGTATTAAGCTCAGAATAAGAAATATCATGCAGACTCATGAGCTTTTGTGCTCGCGACAAAGCGGCGGCAGCTTCATGAGGATTGGAACTTTTACTTAGTGCCAAAAGTTTTTCAATGCGTTCGAACAAAGAGCTTCTGTCTTTTTCCATAATGTAAACTTTTATTTTTCAGGTAATTAGCACAATTTATAACGAAAAGTTTAGAAAAAACTTCTCAAACGTTTGCCTAATCTCAATTTAAGAATTATGATATTAACAGTCTATTTTAAAGATCTTTTGGAGACTTACGATGAAGATCGCGCTTATTTTGGAAAATTCTCAGGCTGATAAGAATCCCATCATCTTCAGAGAGCTGAAGAATGTATCCGAAGCTCATGGTCATACCGTTTTCAACTACGGTATGTACACTGCAGGTGACAAACGTCGTTTGACCTATGTTATGAACGGTCTGTTGGCCGCCATCGTGCTCAATACCAAAGCTGCTGACTTCGTGGTAACCGGATGCGGTACCGGTGAAGGTGCCTGCCTGGCTTTGAATTCATTCCCCGGTGTCGAGTGCGGTCACGTTGCAAACCCAGTTGACTCCTACCTCTTTACCCAGATCAACGGCGGTAACGCCATTTCCCTGCCCTATGCTTTAGGCTTCGGCTGGGGCGGTGAGCTCAACTTGCGCTACACCTTTGAAAAACTCTTCGTGAACAAATTCGGCGGCGGCTATCCTCCTGAGAGAGTTGAAGCCGAGCAGAGCAATAAGAAGATCTTGGATCATGTCAAGACCATCACTCACCGTCCTTTGATCGAAGTCCTCAAAGGCCTTGATCCTAAATTTGTCAAGGACACCATCGACGATCCTCAGTTTGCCGAAATGTTCTATGCCAACTGCCAAGATCAGGAAGTTGCCGATTTCCTGAAGGCTCTCTAACAAAATCAAATGAAGATAAACCCGGATTTGATCCGGGTTTTTTTTACTTTGAAAGTTGTTTTTGCGCAAGCTGTGCAGAGGTATCGTCAGGATAATTCTTCACCACTACTTCAAAAAAACGCTTGGCTTTTTCAGCATCTCCCTGTGCTTTATAAATAAGTCCCAGCTTATACAAAGAATCAGGACGCTTGGCGAATTTTTAAAGCCGGCCGCATTTAAAAAGCTGACGCGGGCATCTTGCAACTGATTTTGCTTAAATTGCACCTGTCCAAGCCAATACCAGGCATTCGGAGTCAATTCGTTATCAGGATATTTCTCAAGATAATTTTTAAAAGCAGGCTCTGATCCTGACAATTGATTTTTAACCACGAGCTGATAGGCATCGTTATAGGCTTTTTTGGCCTGATCATCGGCTTTTTTCAAAGCATTACCCTTAGCATCGGTAACTGCAAGCGATTTTTGATCAGAATTACCAGAAGCCGGTGCAGATCCTGCAGGCTTGTCATTGTTTGTCGACGTATCATCGCTTGGAGCATTTTGTCCTGCTTGAGCTGACTGTTGCAAACTGTTTAGCTGAGCGCGCAACTGCTCAATGTCATGGCGCAATTCTTCAAGCTGACCGTTTTGGGAATTTAATTCATCCTGCATCGAATAGAAATCATTTTGCATCTTAAGCATGGCAGATTGCTGCGCATTCAGCTGATCTTCAAGATCATCTGCCAAAGAAGGCATGGCAATCAGCACTGCAGAGGCCAAAGCCAATTTTATTGCTTTACTCATATAGTCTCCGTATAGCAAAAAGAGCCGGAGAGATCCGACGCCTTTTTTTAACATGTTTAACGTTCAGCTGGCAATCAGTAATTCAGCACCGCACGGCGGTTCTGAGACCATGCTGATTCATTGTGCCCCGGATCAACCGGCTTTTCCTCACCGTATGACACTACCGACATCTGATTGATATCAACGCCTAAATTCTGCATGTAACGAGCCACGCTGCGGGCACGACGCTCACCTAAGGCGATATTGTATTCAGGAGTACCGCGTTCGTCGGTATGACCTTCGATAACCACACGGGCATCAGGATTGCTGCGCAGATAACGGGCATTGGCCTGCATCACGCTTACATATTGATCCTGGATCTGATCGGAATCGTAGTTGAAGTACACCGTATGCTGATCGCGCAATTCGGCAGGTCCGTTCCATCCGTCTGATGAGGAGGAAGGATCGCCTACGGTAACTGCACCGTCAGAATCCAAACCTTCCTGAATATCACTGCCGTCATTTACGAGATCCGAAGATGAACCGTCGGTACTGCAGGCATTGAGTGAAAGCATGGCGGCGCCGCAAAGCAAGGCTACAAAATATTTATTTAACATTTTAAATCTCTCTTTTCTATGCTGATTTTCAACTGTTTTCAGGCTTTTTCATTACTTTTCAAGCAAAGGACCCCAAGCAGGCGATCCCACCTCTCCTTGCGAAGTAGGCAGATTGGCCTTGAAACGTCCGTCAGCAGAGACCAGAGCCAGTCCTTTTCTGCCCTGATACACCGTGCTGTATATTACCATACTTCCGTTGGGAGCCACACTCGGAGACTCGTCCAAAGATGAGGTAGTTAACATATAGAGGCTGCCGTCGGCATCGACACGGGCCACGCGATAACCGTTCTGACGGGTGACCACAATAAGCGAATTGGATCCGGGGATGGCTCTTGCCGAAAGATTCATCTGCCCTTGGTAAGTCACGCGTTCGGTATTGCGGGTAGCAAAATCATATTTATAGATTTGCGCTCTGCCGCCGCGCTCTGAAGTAAAGAACAAAGATCTAGAATCGGTTGACCAGGTAGGCTCGGTATCGATGGCACGGCTGTTGCTCACCCTGTTTAAAGTTCCTGAGGACAGATCGTAATAATAGATATCAGGCTGTCCGTCCTTTGATAAGGTCATCGCGATCTTAGAGCCGTCGGGAGACCATGAAGGCGAACTGTTAAGTCCGGGGAAAGATGCAAGTTTGGTACGCTTGTGAGAATTGATATCCTGTACAAAAATGGCAGGCTGTCTGCTTTCAAAGCTTACATAAGCCAAACGGGTACCGTCAGGAGACCAGGTGGGAGTCATGATGGGCTGGGTAGACTTTAATACCGGCTTTTCATTGTAACCGTCATAATCGGCAGTCATCAGGGTATAAGGGTAACCGCCCTTGCCGATTCTTGAAACCACATAAGCAATACGGGTACGAAACGCTCCCTTCTGCCCGGTAAAGAGTTCATAGACACGATCCGACACGCGATGGGCAGCCTGTCTCATCAGGGCTGCAGGAGCATTTCCGGCAAAATGCGCCAGAACTTTACCCTTGTTCGCCCCCTGAAGTCCGGTCACCTTAAATTCAACGTTATAGCCGTTTCCTGCAGGAGTTACCGCACCGGTGACGGCAACTTCAGCACCGCTTTGAGCGGCAACGTCTACGTTAACCTGACCGTTGGTGACGCTGCCTTGGGGCAGTGAGGTCATGGCAATGGGACTGAACTTGCCCGAGCGGGTAAGATCCGAGGACACCACTTGAGCAATATCGGTTTTAAGTGACGCCGACTGGGTAAACGGGATAACCGCAATGCGATGTCCTTCGTTGATGCCGCCGGTGATCTCAATCTGCAGTGCGGCTTGAGCCTGCCCGGCAGCCAAAGCCACGGCAATCACCGCCAAAAATTTCTTCAGCATGATTAAAACAATCTCCTTGTTCCGTGATTGGTTGAATTTTAGCACAATGCCTTGTTTTTAAGAGAAAACAGGCACTGTGCCCGCAAATTTGGCTAAATCTTCGGAGTCATGGTCACATGAATGACCGAGCATTCAGCGCATCCCTTAGGAGGCATGGGGAACATACCTATATTGGTGATGGCATCCTCAGCTGACTTGCACACATGAGCGTCTCCCTGACAGCTCTGACTTTTAACGGTTCCGTCTGCTCCTACTTCAAGGGTTACTTTAACACTCTTGCCGTTCATCGAAGGATCGACGCGCCAGTTCTGCTCGATAAGCGTTCTGATCTTAGAGCCGTAACCGTCGGCAGCGCCTCCGCCTTGACCGAGGCCTTTTCCGTTTACCGGATCACCTTCTGCCGTGCCCAAAATATCGTCTTCAAGAGAATCTGCCCGTGCCGCGGCCGCAGCTTTAGCCTTGGCATCGGCTTTAGCTTTGGCGTCAGCTGCAGCTTTGGCCTTGGCCTCGGCATCTGCCTTGGCTTTGGCTTCAGCTTCGGCTTTCTTTTTAGCCTCGGCCTCAGCTTTGGCCTTAGCCTCTGCCTCAGCCTTCTTCTTAGCTTCTTCCTCGGCTTTCTTCTTTGCTTCAGCCTTAGCCTTTTCTTCCTGCTGACGTTTTAATTCCTGAGCTTTCTTCTGCTCTTCAAGCTTCTGCTTTTGCTCTTCAAGTTTTTTCTTTTCCGCCTCGGCTTTCTTCAAAGCCAGAGCTTTTTGCTGCTCTTCGATTTTCTGCTGCTCCAAAATCTTCTGACGCTCGGCTTCTGCCTGCTGTTGCTTTTTAATCTGGTACTTTAAATCCTCATCGGACTTTTGTTCCTGCTTAACTTTCTCCTCAGGCGCCGCAGGAGCCGGTGCGGCGGCAGGAGCTGAAGCCGCTCCGCCTTTGGGATTACCCTTGGCTGGAGGCACGAAGGTTGCGTGCATGATCTCGCCTTGTGAGTCCTGAGGTTTTTCAGGACGATCAAGCGATACATTGATAATCAGTGCCGCAGCGATGATCACGTGAATGGCAACGGCGATGACGCCGGCAGTTCCGAGTTTCATTTGGCGCTACCCGTATCGGTCGGCTCGGTTACCAGTCCCACGCTCTTGACTCCGCCTTCTTTTAAAGCGTTCATCAACTGGATGACACTGTTGTAATCGACGTGAGCATCACCTTGTACCACCACGGGGCGCTGCGGATCTTTGGATAATTCCTGTGCAACGTAGGCTGTCAGTTCGTTAAGATCCTGCATTTTCTCGGTAGTGGTATCCATGCTCACAAAATACTGTCCCGTGGCATCGACGGTAGCGATAATGGGGGTACGCTGATCCTCATTCATGGTTTCTGACTGAGCCTGAGGCAAATCCACGGTCACGCCCTGCATCACCACAGGAGCCGTGGCAATGAAGATCACCAAGAGCACCAACATCACGTCGATGTAGGGAACCACGTTGATCTGCGCCACGGCACGCGATTTGCGTCTTCTTCTGACCGCTTGCATCAGCGTGTTTCTCCGTTATGTACATACCCTTGATTCTGGCGTGCCTGAGCAAGCCTTTGAGCCTGCTGTCTTGCAGCACGTTCCTGATCGCCGTTTATCCCTGGGGTTAAATACCTGGGACCTTCCTGAGAGGCCCTTGGGTCAAACGCACGGGCGCTCTGATGCGATGCAAATTTTTGCTGTTGATAATTTTGAGGCTGCACTCTCTGAGCAGACGGCGTTTCCTGATAACGCGGAGGTACGGTGCGCATGGGAGGAACGCTTTGGTAAGCCTCTTCATTTCTAGGATTCTGAGGCTTTTGAACGCTCTCCTGATGTTGACTCTCCTCGCGTTTTAACTGCGATTTTACGGTAACCAGACGACGGTTAAGGATGGTTGCAAACTCATCCATAAAATTGTCAAAACGATTTTCCAAAGCTTCGCATTTGGCGGCAAAATGGTTGTAAAACATCACGGCGGGAATGGCAGCGAACAGACCCATGGCCGTGGCGATCAAAGCCTCGGCAATAGGAGGTGCCACCATGGACAAGGTGGCGTTTTTGACTGCTGCCAAAGCCACGAAAGCATGCATAATTCCCCATACCGTACCGAAAAGTCCTATATACGGGCTGATGGATCCAATGGTTGCAAGCGTAGTCAGATGCGACTCAAGATTTTCAATTTCTCTTGATTCGGCTACTTTCATCTGCCGGTAAGTTCCAGATCGGAAGAGCGTCGTGTAG
>CALBLB010000319.1 GCA_937896115.1 uncultured Succinatimonas sp. | reverse complement strand
GATTGAGCTCCTGAAGATAGTCAAGCCAGGCTTTTAAAGAGCCTGGCTTAGAATTTTTTACAGATTTATCCATCAGATACGTGTTGCCGCCTTCTTTACGGCCGATTTACGTCCTTTGTGAGCATTTTGCTCACGCACGTTTTTAATATCTTCAACCGCCATATCCGGATCAGCAACCAGCATCATCATGGAAATGAGTTTGGCTATTTCATCACGCATATCTTTGCGATTGACGATCATGTCAATGGCGCCTTTATCTTTTAAAAATTCCGCATGCTGGAAACCTTCTGGCAAAGTCTCGCGTACGGTCTGCTCGATGACGCGGGGACCGGCAAAGCCTATGAGGGCATTGGATGTCACCTAACATGGCCAAAGACGCGCTGACACCGCCCATGGTAGGATCCATCAGCACGCTTATATAGGGCAACGAAGCCTTGGAGAGGCGTGCCAAAGCAGCTGAAGTCTTGGTCATCTGCATGAGGGAGAACAAAGATTCCTGCATGCGGGCACCGCCTGAAGTTGAAAAGCAGATCAGTGCACGGCGCTCTTTTAAACATTCACTCACCGCCGCGGCAAAACGGGAACCGACTACCGATCCCATGGAGCCGCCCATGAATTCAAATTCAAAAGCGCAGGCAACCACCGGTAATCCCTTTAAAGTCCCCTTCATCACCACCAGAGCATCTTTTTCACCGCTTTTTTTCTGGGCGGCTTTGATCCTGTCGGTATATTTTTTGAGATCACGAAACTTTAAGATATCTTTAGGCTCAAGATTGCCGGCAATTTCAACGCGACCGTCCTGATCTAAAAAAGATTCCAAGCGGGCACGGGCCTTGATACGCATATGATGTCCGCATTTTGGACATACGAAAAGATTACGTTCAAGTTCGGCACGATAGAGCACCTGCTGGCAGGACTCGCACTTGGTCCACACCCCCTCGGGGATCTCATGCTTCTCCGACTGATTACTTTTATGAAGAATGCCGCCAAAATTGTCAAACCAGCTCATAAAACGCTCCGCAAAAATTCGGCTTTCACCGTGCATTTCCGGCATTTCCGGAAAGTGTTGCGAAAACAATATCCGCAACCTCAAGTCGCTGATTATACCGCCAAGCTTGATTTTTGCCAAAACCGGTGACCAAAGCTCAAATTCGCCTCAGCTATTTCAAGACAAATTCACGTAGCTTTGACAAAAAATAAGCTTACCAATACTGTCTGCACAGCCTTTGGCCTCCAAAGCCCAGACTTCAAGTCTGTCATCTGACATCCTGTTGACAGTTGCGACTACGGAGACGGCTGCAGTTACGCCGCTTGTACCGAGAACCGGTACGCCTATACTTCTGATCTCAGGATCATCTTCACTGTCGTTAAATGCCCATCCGCGCGATCTGGCAAGCTTTAAATCAGCTTCCAAGAGCTTTTTATTATCCAAAGATTTTGCCGTGATCTTTTTAAAATCCAATGACGAAATGATCTCCTGTCTTTCTTGATCATCTGCAAAAGCCAAAAGACATTTGCCCATGCCAGAATGTAAGAAATCGATAGGCCTACCTTCTTTAGATTTGGTTGCAATGATACTCACATCATTACAGGCTTTGACCAAAAAACGGGCATGATCTCCTGACATGATCCCAAAATATGCCGCCAATCCTCCGGTTCTCTCAACCAACATTGTCAATTGTTTCTTGATCTCATCATAAAGTCCACTGTTGTAAAGTACCGCCTCACCCATGCTTACCAATTTAAGGCCCAAGGCATAGTTACCCTTAAGATCTTTGTAAATAAAACCAAGCTGTGCCAACTCATCGAGCAAAAGGTAAAGAGAGCTTTTGGAAATGCTAAGCTCGGACATAAAATCCTTAGCCGAGCATTGTCCTTTTTTTGCAATCAAATCCAAAATCTTGGCGGCCCTCGTTACCGCCGGCACCTTGCTTTTAAAATTTTCGCAAGTCATAACTTATTCTCAATGCTTACTCAATGATATTGAACGAATCCAAATAGTCGGTTCTAAGCTCAAGTCCCAAGCCTTCCTTGTTGTCGTCAAGCTGGATATAGCCGTTTTCAGGGATAGGATCACCTTTGAAGATGTAGTAGAAGAGTTCGTTACCTACCTCTACGTTGAAGACAGGGAAGAATTCTGAGATCGGGGATGCGGTGGTGGCCATGCATACGTGGTAGTTGTGCATCATGCCCGAATGTGGGATCACCGGAACCTGAAAAGCTTCTGCAAGGTGGTTGATCTTTTGAGCAATCGTGATGCCGCCTACGCGGTTGGTGTCGTATTGGATGACGTCGATAGCTTTTCTTGTGAGCAGATCTTTAAATCCAAAGAGCGTGTACTCGTGTTCACCGCCTGCGATCGGGCAGATGTTCATGGCTTTTAATTCGGCATAACCGTCAATATCATCGGGGATCACCGGCTCTTCTACCCAGCGTAAATCGTATTTAGCAATTTTAGGCAGAATGCGTTTGGCGTATTCCAAGGTCCAACCCATATAGCACTCGACCATGATGTCGATATCGGGACCTACGAGCTCTCTTAATGCCTTTATTTGCTCGATGTTCTTGCGCACGCCGGCAGGACCGTCTTTGGGGCCGTAACCTATGCGCAGTTTCATCGCGGTAAAACCTTGATCCAAATATCCCTTGGCTTCTTCAAGGAATTTATCGAGATCATCGTTGGCGTATAACTTTGAGGCATAGCACCACATTTTCTCCTTGGTCCTTCCGCCCAAAAGTTTAAATACCGGTTTATGCTCCTTCTTGCCTTTGATATCCCAAATGGCAATGTCCAAAGCCGAGATCGCCGCCATGGCTATGCCTTTGCGTCCCCAGGCTATGGTTGAACGGTACATCTTCTGCCACAAGTATTCGTTGTCATAGGGATCTTCTCCTATGAGCATGGGAGCTAAGTAGGTGTCAATGATCACCTTAGCCACCCGCGGTGCCAAGGCACAGTTACCAAGTCCCACTATGCCTTCATCGGTTTCTACTTCTACAACCAGCCAACCGTGAAAGCGAAACGAAGCCATGCTTTCCTTTTTTAAGGGCAGGATATCCATGGCACTTCCTGAAAAATGCGCCCGCGGCGGCTCTACTTCACCTTTCCATTCATAGACTTTGGCTCTTACTACAGTGATCTTCATAGTTACTCTCCAAAAGCTCAGTTCAGTATATTGGACCATATACCCTGATATAGCATAAATATCCGCCGGATGATTTTGTAATATTTCAGTCACATTTTAGATAAAACCAAGTTTCAAATTTGAAAATGAAGTATTTTTTTTCTACATAGCATAAAAAATCAAAGATCTCTATTTTAATAATTAGTCTAATATAGCGGACAGAATAATATTGCAACCAGAGAGCCGGTGAAAGACAGATCTAGTCTCATTTAACCTAGGAATTCCTCGGTTTTCTTGAGCATGATCGTATTTTAAGCATGCAAACAGGCTATACTTTTTGCGCTCAGGTCCAGGCGATCTAAGATGTGAAATGTCAGTTATAAATACAGCGGAGCATGATTTGCTTTAAGGACCGCAGATGATCACCGATCTTAAAAAAGATATAGTCTACCGTCGCATCAAAGAACTCATCATCACAGGTTTCTATCCTATGGGTTCCAAAATTTCCGAGGGTATGTTGGAAAAGGAGCTGGGAAGCAACAAAGCTCCCATACGCGACGCGCTAAAACGTCTGGCCGCGGAAAAATTGGTGGAAAGGCGTCCTAAAAGCGGTACCTATGTATTCAGTCTAAATGCCGCTGAATTAGATGAAATGCTCCATTTTCGTTATGTGATCGAATCAGAAGCAGCCATACTGTCCTTACGCTTTGAACCTAATCTACTCGAGCAGGAAATCGACATCATCGTCGAGGCCATGGAGCAAAGTTTAAGACACGAGCGCATCAATGATTACCTGCGCCTTGATTCGCGTTTTCACGAGCAATTGGTATGTCACTGCGGCAACCGTTACTTTACCGAATCCTTTGCCATGATCGCAGCCATCATGGATACGGTAAGAAACTGCCTCGGGTCAAACCAACTGCATTTACAGCGCTCTTATACCCAGCACAAACTCATAGCCTCGTGCATTGCTAAAAGAGACTTTGAGCAATTCAGAGAACTCTATAAAACGCATCTTTTGGCAGAATGCGGCTCTTATTGGGCACCAGAAAATATTAAAGACAAAATGAAGGCTTAACATGGATCTTACGCATTTGGGACTGATCTTAGGCTTCTTCGGAGCCGTATGTCAGGCCATCAACTACGCCGTCACCAAAGACGTACAACAAAAATATACCCTGTCAGGATTAAGGCTTTTAACCGCCACGCATGTCCTGCTCTTTATCTGTGCTTTCATTCCCTTTTTGATCTGCGGACATTTCCGCTATGTAGATGAGCATTCGATTTTTTACAGCTACTGCATCATTCTGCCCTATCTAGGCGGTCAATACTTCACCAACAAAGCCATAGGGTTATCAGATTCCTCCATAGTATCCCCGCTTTTAACCATCAAGATCCCTATTTTGGCGCTGATCTCGCTATTCATGTTGGGAAAAGGCTTTAACCTGCAACAAACTGCGGCCATCATCATCATCTTATCTTTAGGGTGGTATTTCTCTTCCCTTTCCGGAAGAATTGCCATGGGATCGCTTGCCTGCGTCGGTGCAGGATGTCTTTGCTATTGCTTATCAGATCTTGCCATGGGCGTGTTGCTCATGCCGTATTTTAAGGCTGTAGGGGTTGAATCGTGGGTTCAACAGGTATTTTTAGGCTGTACCTTTGAATACGTCTTCTGCGGCATATTTGCCCTGCCCTTGCTGTTTACCGGAGGTCACCAACGTATTAATCTGCGTGACGTCTGGGAGACTCGCTGGATAGGCGTTACCTGGCTTTTAAACATGGCCGGCATCGTGTCCTGCTTTAATCTTGCAGGCGTGGTGGACGGCAATATCGTACAGTCACTGCGCTCGGTAATAGGCGTGATCATCGCCTACCTGTTCTTTAGAAAATACATCAAAGATCACACTACCTTCAGAAAAAAGCTCTTTATTGCTCTTGCCATGTTTGCCGCAGTAGGGATTTATTACCTCTAAACTGAGGCTTTCCGGTAATTTTCTTTAAAACTTAACCGCTACTTGGCGCAGATTTTGCGCCAAGTAGCGGCTTTTCATGTATCATGGCGCTGTCGTTGAGAGAGCTCATCTCACACCGAATTTAAAATCGCAATGCGTATACGTAATAAAACGTATGCGCTCCCGTGCAGAGCTGCAAAGCTTTGCCATTGTCTTCGCGGTTTTTACCGCTAACGGGAGAACACCATTATGATCACCGCATGTCGTCTTAATGACGACGATAATCTTTCGCTGACTCCGGTCAAACCCGGGGATGCACTGCCTTCTGACGTAATTTGGCTCGATGTTAATCAGCCTGATGATGAAGAGCGCGACTGGCTTGAAAAACTCTTCGTTGAAGATGTCCCTGAAGAAGATGAAATGGACGATATCGAATCCTCATCACGTTTTCGCATGGGACCTGACGGAGTACATATACTCTCACTCTTCCCGCAGCGTCTTGCCAACGATCCTCACGGCGTAAACATGTCCTTTACCATGAGGAAAAATCTGCTCATATCCTTCAGGGAAGAAGACGTTTCTATAGTTCGTCTGTTACGTTTTTACATACGTCACAATAAAACCGACATCAGATCGTCCCTTGACGTATTGTTAAAGCTTCAGGATCTTAAGGTCGATCAATTATCCGATCTCATCGAGGATGCCTACAGCACTTTGGATGAAACTGCCGATAAGATCATCGATGACGAGCACGTAGAGGAGATCCTGCACGAACTTATCAATCAGGAAGAGCAAAACTCTCAGATCCTGCAGGCTCTTTACGATACCCGCCGGGCTTTGCGTTTTGTAAAGAAAACCTTTGAAACGACGCTTGATGATCGTCAGGAGCGCGGTATAGACGAGGTACTAAACGACATCGAGTCCATTTTGCCGCATACCCAGTTTCTTGCCAATAAGATAAACTTCCAGCTTGAAGCCTCCATGGGTTATACCAATCAGAAGCAAAATAAGATCATCAAGATCTTCTCGGTAGCGGCCGTAGTCTTCATGCCGCCTACCTGGATCGCATCCTTATACGGCATGAACTTCAAGCACATGCCGGAACTGTCCTGGACCTTCGGCTATCCTCTGTCCATAGGCCTCATGATCCTCTCGGCCATACTCACTTTCTTCCTCTTTAAAAAGAAAGGATGGCTGTAATTTTTTCTGCCTCAGGCTAAGTCCTGAGGTTTTTCACATTTAAGTGCGAATTTTCCGGTTCCCGTAAACACCAGCGCCGCGCATTTTAAATTCGGGATCTTGCATAAGTTCTTGTCAGAGGCGTACTCCTGCACCTGGTGCCAAGCCTGATTTAAGAGCATGTCTTGAGAATTGTTCCCTGCCTTATGCGTGGTGTATTTAAGCTCAATGATATAGGATACATCATCAGAATTTTTAGCTTTTAAAACCAGATCTGCATACCCTCTTTTACTGCCGTTTACTTCAACTTCTGCGTAAGTCTCGTAATCACTGCAAAAGAACATCACGCCTTGCAAAAGAGTCTGAAAGTCACTTTCTTTTAAATGAAGATCCTTATGAATGCCGCTTGAGCAGGCAAAACCTCTGCACAACTCTTTAAGCAAAGGAGTTAAATCGCCTTTTTTAAGCATGGCAAAAGCGGCTTTAAAGTCCTCAGTTGCAACTTCCTGAGTATCCACACCGCCGCTAAGAAAACTTAAGAAATAGCCAAAAAACTGCTGCAATACCGCGTAATTCGGAACTGTCAGGGCATTTTCCTTCTCGCCTGAATAAGTCAAAAATCCCATGCATAGCATGGCCGTCAAAACATCTTTCTGACTTAACATATTGACGGAATTAAGATTAATTACAGTTGAAGGGACACCGAAATTAATAGGCTGACGTTTTAAAGCCTGCTCAACCACAGCTTTGGCAAATGCGCTTTCACCAAGACTTAAAATTCCTTTAACTTTTGAAAGATCAGGAGAAAAAGCAGGATCTAAAAGTTGCCTGGGCTCTGCATTGGTATCTTTGATGGCACCCAAATAATAAAGCGACATGGAAGGATTAAAGACACCGTTTGTTTGTACAGGGGTAAAACGGTAACCATCATACAGAACTTTCATGCGCTCATAGAGCTCGTCGACGCTATGACCGTATTTTTCAAGATCGATTACCTGCGGGATAAGCTCTTTAAGCTCCGACTCATTAAACCCGAACATATCTGCATATTCAGGCAGGGATGAAATGTCCTTTCTAATGTTAAACCCTGAGGACATTGAGTCCAATGATATCGAGGTCACTCCGGTAATAAAAACGTGAGCTACGATCCCGTCTACCGATTCTGACTTCAAGGCTGCATAAAACTGCTTTAGAAAACCGTTTTTTGAGGTGATCTTTTTGAACTCTTCGACATTCTCTGACAAAAGCTCATTGGCAAACTGATCGTATTCATCGATGATCACATAAAGCTTTTCGTCATAGCCGTAACCTGCGGCAGCAAAAAAATCGGTTATGAA
>CALBLB010000318.1 GCA_937896115.1 uncultured Succinatimonas sp. | reverse complement strand
CAAGATACTTCTGCAGAAAAAATTTCTGAAGACGGTGAGGTTAATCAGAAGGATTTGGCCGATGCTTGGGAGGCTGCTTTGGCAGAGCAACAGGCTCAGTCGTCTACCTATGATGACAATGACAATTCCGCTACGCAAAATCGCAGTAGCGATGATGACCAAGTAAGTGGGAGCGGGGATATAGTCAGCCCAAAAAATGAGGCATCGGCAGCAAAAGCAGCAACTGCCGATGCCGAAAAAGAGCATGATGAGATCCCTCCTGTTGAGGACTCATCGTTGCCAAGCGATCGTGATGTTCAGGATGAAAATGACAGTACAAACGCAGCCACATTGCCAGGATCTGCAAAAGATCGAGATGCAGATCCTGACATCGTTAAAAACGAAGCTCAAGCAACAGAGGCAGACAAGACTGTTCATGATCTTGCAGACGATGCCCTAAGTTTTGAAAAAGCCATGAAGGAGGCCGGTGCGTCTTCTGAACATGACGTTGATAATCTGCAAAATGAAGAGCCGGTGTTTACCGAGAATGAAAAGTTTTCGGGGAAAGAAATTGCAGATGAACGTTTAGATGCTGGTGAGGATCAACAAGGTGAAGGGTTAAAGGACGAAAGTTCGCAGGATCCAAAAGAGTCTTCTGATGACGCTTTGGATCTTGAAAGTGCGTTTTCCAAGGCTCAGGGCAACGCTGACAGTGTTGCAGATCATCGCCAAGATCAGCAAAACGATGCTCTTAGTAAATTTACTAAAGATGATCAAAGTCCGTCGGATCCCTTAAAGGAGCAAGCTGCCGAGGAGTTCTCTTATGCCGATGATCAGCAAAAAGGAGGCTTAAATGCAGCAAGTCTTAAAGAAAATCATGATGTTGCCGACGATGCCTTAAGCTTTGAAAAAGCTATGAAGGATGTAGCCGATGCATCTTATGACGAGCCTCAAGACGCTGAAACTTCAGATGAGAGTGCAGATCAGACCGGTATGCAAGCAGGCAATGCCACGCAGGAGCATATAAATGCGGCAAGTGAGTTGCAACAAAATGAGCAGACTGATCTTAATCAGGATGCTTTAACCGGCCATCCTAAACAGACTGCCGAAGATCTTGCTGTTAAAGAAGGCTCCTTGGACAAGACTGAAGGAGAACAGTCTGCTAAACAAGATTTTGATGATTTGTTGCAGAGCATCAGTAACGGTACTAAACAAGATTTTCCTGATGAAAAGCTGCCGCAGGATGAAAATGCGTTTATTCCTCAAGCGAGTGCAACTGAAGATCAGCAAGTTGGCCAAAAAACAGAGCATCAGGACGAAGCTCTCTCCGATGAGAAGTTAAAAGAGTCTGACAGACAAGCTGATAAAAAAGCATTTGACGCGGTAATGCACACGCTTACAGGCGAAACTGATCAGGACTTTGCTTCTCCTCATGAGGAAAGGCAAGGAAGTGCTGAAGACGCCTCTGCTTTGTTGGGTAAAGATTTTGCCGCGATGATGGCAAATTCAGACAGACAAAACGGAAAAACAGAGGCTAAGCAGGATAGCTTTGAAAATTTGCCAAAAGATGCTGTTGATGAAGGTAATGTACAAAATGCTCAGAACAGCTCGTTGCAACCGACCACTGAGTCTGTAAAAGCAGAGCAGGATACGCATGAGCAACAGCTGCACGATGAAAACACGACTCTTTTGCAAACTCAAGATGAACCAAAAGATCCCGGTGAGTCTGAGGAGACCGCACAATCAGCTTCTCATCAGGATGAAGATGAACTTTTAGCCAAAGAGAGTGAAAATGAGAATATCGGGCATGATGAGACCGTTACTGAAGAAAAGCAGGAGCAGACGGATGAATACTCCAGGCAGTTTGCGCAATCTCAGCAGGAGGTAGCGCAGGAGGATGCTTATCTTAAGATCCCTAAGCAGGATGATTCTTCCGGGGTAGAACATTGGTTTGTTCCTGATGATGAGCAGGATGTACCCGGCCTTAAGTTTGAAGGCGGCGATCAATTTGACGTCGGCAGTCAGGATGCTCAAACAGCAAGTCCTGATGAAGATAAAGAAAGCGTTCCTCCTGAGGA
>CALBLB010000317.1 GCA_937896115.1 uncultured Succinatimonas sp. | reverse complement strand
CTTAGCAAGGTAAACTGCGCTTACGGAGTTACCGTAGACGGCTGTGAAAGAGGAGAGCTCGATCTGGCAACTTTCAATGCCTATGCGGCTTTAGTTGAGATCAAAGGGCGCAGCGTCCATACCGGAACTGCTTATAAAGTCATGCAAAACGCCTGTGAGCTTGCCTGCCGCTTTATGAAGCTGTTGCCGCAAAACGAAAAACCTGAGAATACCTGCGGACTTGAAGGTTTTTTCCACGTACACAGAATGACTGCCGAAACGGCTTTGGCCAAAATAAGTCTCATCGTCAGAGATTTTGACGATGAGGGCATGCAAAAGCGCCTTAAGGTATTGCAGGATATCGCGACCTTTATGAACAGGGAATGCGGCTATGAAGCAGTAAGCGTCACTACCAAACATCAGTACAGCAATTTAGCCAAAGTCTTAAAAGAGCATCCTCTCATCGTGGAGCTGTGTCGTAAGGCCTATGCTAGGGCTGGACTTGTTGCCAATGAGATCTCAGTACGCGGCGGCACCGACGGCTCCAATCTGTCAGGCCGCGGTCTGCCTTGTCCCAATATCTTTACCGGATCTTTAAATTGCCACGGACCTTATGAATGTCTGCCCGTGCCTTCGCTTTTAAAGGCTTACGAGACGGTAAGAGCCTTGGTCGAATTAGCTGCAGAGGTTTGTAATGAAGCCTAAAGTTTTACTGCTGTTGCCGGCTTTTTTCGTGTTGCCTGCTTGTACCATGATGCACAGCGATTACGTGCAGCCGAGGATGCCGCAGGCAAGTTATGATTTTGATGAGAACGAGCAGAAATTGCTCGGGCAGGAGAGTTTCGGATACAATTTTTGGGAGATTTTTGCCGATCCCAAACTAAATGCCGTAGTAGAGCAGGCGTTGAAAGATAACCTTGATTTTAAAAAAGCGGCGCTAAATGTTGAAAAAGCGAGAATTGCCGCGGATTTAAGTGCCGATGATTTCCTGCCTACTCCTCAGGCGTCCTTTGGATCCGATGCTAAGCGTGCTTTGTCTTATCATGATTCCACTCATAAAAGCTCCGATGCCTCGTTTGCTCTTTCCTATCAGGCCGATCTCTTCGGTAAGATAGATGCACAAAACCGTGCCGCCGCCAATGAATTTCAAGCCTCGGTATTTGATAAGGAGGCCATGCGTTTAAGCGTCATCGAAAATACCGCCAAAGCTTATTGGAAATATGCATATTGTAAGCAGGCTTTAAAGATTGCCGAGGATGAGCGTAAAGATTCACAACAACGCCTTGCCATAGTATTGAGCCGCTTTAACGCAGGAGCTGCGGATGCCACCGATGCCGATACGGCGCGCATCAGCGATCTTAAAAGCGAGCATGATTTGGATGAGGCCGTATCTGCCTTAAAACAGGCGCGTACTGCCTTAAACACGCTGCTTGGGCAGGGCGCTGACAAGGAGGTTGACGTTAATCTGCCAAAAGATGCTGCAGTCCCTGCTTTTTCTCTTGATATACCGTCAAAACTCTTAGCACGCAGACCTGATCTTAAAGCTTATGAGCAAAGAGCTCGCGAAGCTTTGGCAAATGCTGATGCCAGTTTCTCCTCATTCTTCCCGCAGTTTACTTTGACTGCAGGTTTAAGCTCGGGGAGCTTATCAAGCTTTGCCGCATTCTTTTCAAATCCCCTTGCGGCCTTGGGAGCTGCGGTAACCTTGCCGTTTGTAAATTTTCATCGCCTGTCCATAGAAAGGGAAAGCGCACTTAATGCTTATGAGACTGCGCAAGTAGACTTCGTTGCCGCCTATATCAAGGCAGTGCAGGAAGTGTATGACGCGGTGACGCTTATTACGGTCGCAAGCAAGTCCTTGGACAATTCAAGAGCTCAGTTAAAACTTGCCACTACCAATTATGATCGTTATTTGGCCCGTTATCGTCAGGGCCTAAGTCCGCTGTCGGATCTTTTGGATGCGGCCGACAATCGCCGCAGTGCCGAGCTTGGAGAGGCCGAAGCGGTAAGGGCATTGCTGTCAACTGAGGCGACGCTGATGGCGGCCTTAGGAGGAGGGGTAAATTGACAGCCTAAATTTTCAGTTGCTCTAAATTATCAAGTCGCGAAATTTTTGTGAATGCCTTGAGTCTAAACGCACAAATGACTCAAGGCTTTTTTGAAAAAGGACGCATTATGACTTGGTCTTTGAAGCGTTTGCTCTCGTATCTTTGGCAAAGGTTTTACCGTTTACACAGCCAAGGTCTGCCCTGGTACGTAGTGTTCCCTGTAGTTACTGCGTATTACACGGGCGTACTCAATCTGCAACTGCTCTCGCATTTTTACCGTATTTTGTCAGAAAACGACGCGGTAGGGACTGTATTTTCGCTTACCCCGCCTTTGGTTCTCTTTGCCATACTCACCGTAGTTTTTCTGTGCTTCCTCTTTCGCATAGTCTTTAAGACGATCATGGTGTTTCTCATTCTGGCAGGAGCCATGGTGGGACATTTTGCTTACAGTTACGGCATAATCTTTGATTATGACATGATGGTCAATCTGCTGCAGACCAATACGGCGGAAGCGGTAACTTATATAAACTTTAAATCGGTAGCCAATACGCTGATCTTCGGGATCTTGCCGGCAGCGTTATTGCTCTTTATAAAAATCAGATGGCCTAAGACTTGGTTGCAGGCAATTTCAGGACGTCTTGGCTTTTTGGCAGGTGCTGTGCTTATTCTTCTTGGGATTGCCGCCGCTTATTACCAAAATTATGCATCCATATGCCGTAACCACAATATCTTAAGAAAAGAGATCTCTCCTTACAACTTCGTGTGGTTCGGGTTCAAGGCCGTCAAACAAACTTATTTTCCGGCAAAAATCGTCTTTAATAAGGTAGGCGGCGATGCCTTGATAGACAATCCAGGAGAGCGCCCCGAGCTGTTTGTAGTAGTGCTTGGAGAGACGGCCCGGGCGCAGAATTTTAAGCATAACGGTTATAAGCGCGATACCACTCCTTATACCGAGAACTTACCTGCTGCCAATTTCGTTAAATTCGCCCCGGTTGAAAGTTGCGGTACGGCTACGGCAGTTTCGGTTCCCTGCATGTTTTCTATCATGAAGCGCAAGGAATACGATGAAACCAAGGCATACAACTCATCATCCTTAGCCGATATCCTCAAATACGCAGGTTACAAAGTCTTTTGGTATGACAATGACGGCGGCTGCAAGGGAGTGTGTGAAAGGATCCCTCATGAAAATATCGATCCTGCATCTTCAGCTTTTTCAGGATTGTGCAAAAACGGCTCTTGTTATGACGAGGTATTGTTAAAAAAGCTCAAGTTAAAGTTAGCCGACTCGGCGGCGCATAAAAAGAGCACGGTGATCTTTTTGCACCTTATAGGCAGTCACGGACCTACGTATTTTGAAAGGGTTCCTGATGACAAAAAGATCTTCAAGCCAAGTTGCGAGCGCGGCGATATTGAAAACTGCTCTATAGACGAAATCGTCAATGCCTATGACAATACGCTTGTATATACAGACTATGTCTTAAGCAAGGTGGTTGAGGCGTTGAAGCCTTATCAAAAGAATTTCGGTACTGCCATGTTCTACATCTCCGATCACGGCGAGTCGCTTGGTGAGAACGGTCTGTTCCTGCACGGCGCTCCTTATGCGATCGCTCCTGATGAGCAGACTAAAGTTCCCATGATGTCATGGTTTTCAGACTCATTCATAAAAGATCACCATATGAATATGCAGTGTTTGACGGACTATGCCAAAAAGGGAGGCTTGTCGCAGGACAATTTCTACCACAGCCTGCTGGGGATCCTCGATGCCAATACCTCGTTTTACGATGAGAAAATGGATCTCTTCAGCTCATGCCGCAAGTGGGTACGTTCAAAGTGAGCTGATTTAAGCGGCTTTCTCCTTATAAGCTTAAGGGAAAGCCGCTGGTCTTTAATCATAACGTTTGACGAACTTCTTTAAAGGATCGTTAAACTCGGTCTTAAAAAGATGCGGGTAGGCAGGGGCATCCGGGGCTTTGGAATCACCGTGATCGAATCCTACCTTGCCGTTGCAAAAATGGTAGTGCTCCCCCAGGATGTAATCGGGCAGATGATCATAGAGGATCACCGCATCTTTACAGAATCGTCTTAAGCTCTCTAAAACCTGATCGGCGCTTTGGCAGGCCTTATGCTCATCAAGGCAGTGGTAGAGCACGTAAAGGGTGTCGATAAAGATGGTTTGTACCGTACCTCCTAAGAAATATCCTAAGCTTGCGGTAGGCTGACTTTCTGACAATGTGTACAGGTACTCTGAAACAAGCATCAGGCGTTTTACCAAGGCCGTACGGTTTTTCGGCATATCGGAGAGCATTTTTTCTATTTTGGCGATGACTTCGGCAAAAAAAGGCTTGCCCTCAAGTGAGGCGATCTTGTCATCGTCCATGTTCGCTTCAAGGGTAAAACTGTGCTCTATATAGTCTGACAGCTCCTGCTTGTCGATGACATGGCGGGTGGTAAAGTCCAGTTCTTCTGAGTGCTTGGGAACGGTTCCGTCTATTTTGGCTCCGTCTGAGCAGTTGAAGATTTTAAAGATCTCATCTTTGAAATACCGGTGCTCTTTAATGGCAGTTTCCATGTTGCTTGCACATAATTTCATCAGATAATTGCTCTTTACCGCTCCTCCGAAGTTGCCTTCGAGCAGATCCTGATCGTAAGTTTGGTATTCTCCGTTGACACCGGCCTGGCCGTAGATGGAGCTGAAGCTTGAATGCATGGAGTTTTGCGCTTTTTTGCCGCAATCAAGTCCGAAAAGGTATGATTCGTTAAATCCGAAGCCGAAAATTGAGGCTATACCTAAATTTCCCACCAAGGGATTCATCAGATCGATCTCTTTGATGCGCTGTTCTTTTTCAACGTGGGTTTGCCACATCCAGTAAAAAGGCTC
>CALBLB010000316.1 GCA_937896115.1 uncultured Succinatimonas sp. | reverse complement strand
CTGGCTTCAAGCTCTTCATCATGTTGTTCGTAGGCTTTGATATCGGGGATGAGATGACTGCAACAACCAAACAGCAGACACAGCGAAATAAACAAGAGGATCCCGGCCGTAGGCGAAAGCCCTAGACCTAAAGTAAAAAGCAAACTGGTAAAAAAGGATCCTAATAAGGCTCCCAGAGAATATCCGCCGTGAAATCCTGACATTAACGGACGCTTGCAAAGCCGTTCTACGATCACGGCGTTGACATTTGACGACACGTCAAGACTGATGGTCATGGCTCCGAATACTATGAGGGACAGAGCCGTAAGCGGAAGATAAGTAGAAAGGGATACACCAAACAAAGCCAATCCCATCACTATGCTTGAGCCGTAGGCTGTAAGTTTTGCTCCTGCGCGCGAGGTAAAGAAACCTGCAAAAGGCAGACAGAGTACGGCACCGCATCCTGTGCACAGCAAAAGCCATCCTAGTTCTCCCTCAGAAAGAGAAAAGCGGCTTTTTACAAAAGGTACCATCGGAGCCCATGAGGCTTCGAGTATGCCTAAGATTAAAAAGGAAATAAGGTTTGAAAAGCGCATGGCGCCATGATTGACGATAGCGGACATCCTAGTTCTCCTCTGCAGGAACGTGGACGCATTTTAGTAAAAGACAAAACTATGTCAAGAATAAACAATAAGTTGCATGGTAATTATCTTGACGCAGTCGGAGGAAAAGAAACGTCATCGATGAGAAAAATTTTGTAATTTGCCATTCGATGACGCATGATTACTTATGCTTCTGATCTTTTTTAGCATCAGTAATTGAATGCCGGGATCAAAGCTCCGCCTTCTGACTGTTTTAATTCATCTGCAGCTTCCTTTGAATGATAGGCGGCGATCACCTGTTTAAATACCTCTTTATCTTTATCGCAGGTTCTTGCAACGAGAACTTTTACAAAAGGTGTTGACAGATCATCAGCAGACAGTTTTTCGCGGCATACGGCATCCTTATCGGCAATAAATCCGTGGTCAAAAGCATAGTTGCCGTTGACAAAAGCAGCCGTGACTTCATCAAGAGTATTTACGGTTTCGGCAGGCTTTACTTTTTTGAACTTCAGATTAAGGCGATTTTCCTTAAGATCTTCCAAAGGGGGTACTGTCCCTTTTGCCAATCCTATTTTTAAGATCCCTTCTGCTTCAAGAACCAAACGAGCTCTGCCGCCGTTGCTGGGATCTGAAGGAATGACGATGGTGTCTCCTTCTTTTAATTCAGCAAGTGTTCTGATTTTTTTTGAATACATGCCAATAGGATCCAGATAGGTATAGCAGATAGGAGAGATCGCATAACCGTGATCTTTTATATCCTGATTTAAAAAAGCTACGTGCTGAAAAGCGTTGAGATCGATCTTGCCTTCATTCAAAGCTTTGTTCGGGGAGAAAAAATCTGCAAATTCAACCAAAGTGATCTGAATGTCTTCTTTTGCAAGTCGTTGTTTGATATAGGTCCAGGGAGCGTTGTCATTGCCGACGACGCCGACTTTAAGTTCGATCATAGAGATAATCCTATATAGATATTAAATAATTATTAAGGTTAAATATAGCATTTTTCTATAATGATAGCAGATCCAAACCATCGAATTGAAAGCATAGATGATCTTTTAATTGCCGTTGCAAGTTTTCCCTGCTCTGCTAAACTTTTGTGCAGTAAAAAATGATTAAAAAGCAGTTCACTATGATTGGCAAAATATTTAAATCTATTTTTTGGTGCGCCGCAGGAGTGATAGCCGCTCTTCCTGCTGCCGCTTCTTTACGTATCGATGTAAAAAATGATTCGTCAGAAGATTGCTCTCTGGCTTTTAACGTGCGTACCGACAAAACCAAATGGATAACCTCAGGTTGGTATGTTTTTGCCTCGGGAGAAGAGGCTCCGGTGTTGCTTGATGACGTTAGCGATGTACGCAAT
>CALBLB010000315.1 GCA_937896115.1 uncultured Succinatimonas sp. | reverse complement strand
GACTTTGCGAAACTCTGTCCTGCTCAGGCAGATACATGGTAACGCCCAGGGCCCGCCCTCTCGGAATAATCGATACCTTGTATACAGGATCATGCTCGGGCATCAGTCTGCCGACAATGGTATGACCTGACTCATGATATGCGGTATTTTCTTTTTCATGCTCGCTCATAGCCATGGAACGACGTTCTGCTCCCATGAGCAACTTATCTTTTGCAGCCTCAAATTCATGCATGGACACAACTTTAAGATTGCTTCTTCCGGCCATCAAAGCTGCTTCATTGACCAAATTGGCAAGTTCTGCTCCTGAAAAACCGGGAGTACCACGAGCCAATACCTGAGCATCGACATCTTTGGCCAGAGGAACCTTACGCATATGCACTTTTAAGATCTGCTCACGTCCGCGCACATCGGGCAAGCCGACTACGACCTGTCGGTCAAAACGACCAGGACGCAACAAAGCCGGATCCAAAACATCAGGACGGTTGGTAGCTGCTATTACGATCACTGCCTCAAAACCGTCGAAGCCGTCCATTTCCACCAGTAACTGGTTTAAAGTCTGTTCGCGCTCATCGTGACCGCCGCCCATACCGGCACCGCGTTTTCTGCCTACGGCATCGATTTCGTCGATAAAAATAATGCACGGAGCGTTCTTCTTAGCCGTTGCAAACAGATCACGTACGCGTGATGCGCCGACACCGACAAACATTTCGACAAAATCTGAACCGGAGATCGAGAAGAAAGGAACTTTGGCTTCTCCTGCTATGGCTCTTGCCAACAAAGTTTTACCAGTTCCCGGAGGGCCGACCATGAGCACGCCGCGAGGAATGCGTCCGCCAAGTTTTGAATACTTGGTAGGATCTTTTAAGAAGTCCACCAATTCCTTGACGTCTTCCTTTGCCTCGTCACAACCTGCAACATCGGCAAAAGTGGTCTTAATTTGATTTTCACTCATGAGCTTGGCTTTACTCTTGCCAAAAGAAAGCGGACCGCCTTTACCGCCTCCTTGCATCTGTCTCATGAAAAAGATCCACACGCCTATTAACAACAACATGGGGAACCATGATATGAGCACGGTAGAAAGGAAACTGCGTTCATCAGGTTTGGTACCTGAGGTTCTCACATTATGGTTGATAAGGCTGTCTAACAAACTGTCGTCGCGTAACGGCATCACGGTAACAAATTTGTCGCCACCGCGCTTCGTTCCGGTAATGACGTTTCCGTCAAAAACCACTTCCTGCACACGATCAGATTGTACTTCCCTGACGAAAGTGGTGTAATCTTCGGTCCTTCCGGTGCTGTCAGAGCCTGTAAAAGACTCAAAAAGCGACATCAGGATCACTGCGATCACCAGCCATAGGATCAGGTTTTTCGTCATATTTCAAAACTCCGCGGCCCTGCCGCATCTGCTTTCATGCATACTCCGAACAAAAGGAGCATTTAAAAAAAGATTTTAACTTAAATTCCCTGCTTTAAATCGCATCGTCCTCAGATTGCGATTGAAATTCAAGTCCAGGAGCTACTCCGTTTAAAGGATGCCCCTTAAAACCGGTGGCAACCATATAGACTTCGCGCGAACGATCCCGTGAAGCTTCGGGCTTTCTTACCTTGACCTGCAGAAAATCATTACGCAACTCTTTTAAATATTCCTGCGATCCTTCTCCCTGAAAAACTTTTACTACAAAGGAGCCGCCTTTTTTTAACACGCGCCTTGCCATGTCCAAAGCAAGTTCTGAAAGCAACATGGCTCTTGGTTGGTCGATGGCATTGCTTCCTGACATATTAGGAGCCATATCTGACAACACCAAATCAGCCCCCTTGCCGATTAGAGCATAAAGTTTTTCAAAAACCTTTTCATCGCGGAAATCTCCCTGCAAAAAGGTAACCCCGGGGATCGGTGACATAGGCAGGATATCGCAAGCTATCAGGGTACCGTTTTGACCTATGCACTTTACTGCATATTCAGACCATCCCCCGGGAGCTGCCCCCAAATCAACTACTTTACTGGCAGGTTTTATCAAGCGATCACGTTGTTGCAACTCTTCAAGTTTAAAACTTGCACGGGATCGTCTGCCTTCTTTATGGGCCTGTTTAACAAAAGGATCGGAAAAATGTTCCTGTAACCAGCGGGTCTGGCTGGCAGTTCTTTTTTTTGTCGGCATTCTTAAAACTTCAATCTAACTTCAAATTGCATATATTATCAGATAGTCACAGTAAAACCCCGTGCTTTAGCTACGGATATAAGGCGCTGTTTTACTTTCTACAAATGCTATAATATTCACGTTTGTAAACAAACCAAGAGACGGAGTGCTCCTGGTTGCCTCTCAAATGATTCGCTGCGGCGGTCAGCAAGAGGAAACTTCCGAAGATCTCGCAGGAGATAAGAAGGGATCCCCTCTTTTTTAGGAGGGGCGGATGTCAGAATTAGCATCTATTCTTTATTCTTCCGTATTTTTGTCAAGACAGTCTCAACTCAGGGCTTTTTAACGGTGCCCGAACATGACGCTGTCGGTGCACAGGTTAAAAAAAATGCCATTGAATTCACGTCAACGTCAGTTTTTAAAGGCTCAGGCCCACAGTTTGAATCCGGTAGTCATGCTCGGTAACGACGGACTTTCCGAAGCGGTTATCAAAGAACTTGAAAGCTCTATTGCTCATCATGAACTGATAAAAGTCAAATTAAATGCAGGCGAAACACGTAAAGAACAAGCTCAGCAGGTAGCTGATGCTGTTAACGCAGAACTTGTAAGCGTAGTCGGAAGAACTGCAGTGTTGTTCAGACAGGATGAAGAAGCCAGCCGTTTCATTCTTCCGCGCTGATACAAATGACAAGATAAATCTCTGCCAAACTTGGCAATCAAGTCTTACTAAAATCCCTGCTACAACAGGGATTTTTATTTTGCTTAACGTAAAGTAAATAAGTAATCACAAAAATAATATATTTAAATTTTTCAATATATTAAGTTTATATTTACCCATTTCATATTCTTCCATACTTGTATACTAGAATACCAGATACTATAATTCGTAGCATTAAAACCGAGCTTATGGATAACCTACACAAATCAAGCTCAACACTGTCCATTGTGGCTTAGCATACGGAGCAAAATTCAAATGATGCACATGTCTTTTCGCTGGTACGGTCCTGATCAAGATCCCATCACTTTAGAGCAGATCCGACAAATAGGCGGAATGGAAGGAGTGATCACCGCTCTTCACGAAATTCCTGCAGGAGAACCCTGGCCTCTTGAGAAAGTCCTTGAACGCAAAGCTTTTGTTGAAAAATCAGGTCTTAAAATTTTAGGCATCGAGTCTATAAATGTTCACGAGGAAATCAAATACGGCGGAAAAGATCGTGACAGACTCATAGAAAATTACATCAAATCCTTAGAAGCAGTAGGTAAAGCAGGAATTCACTTAGTTTGCTACAACTTCATGCCCGTTTTTGACTGGACACGCACCGATCTTGCGCTGCCTCTTAATGACGGATCCACTGCTTTGGCATACGACGGCAGGATCTGCGAAGGCTTGAGTGCCGAGCAGATGTTCGATTACATTGCCAATAATTCAAACGGATTTGAAATGCCCGGATGGGAGTTGAATCGCCGCGACGAAATCACCGCAGAAATAAAGCGTTTTTCCGGTATGACCGGAGATGAATTGCGTCAAAACTATAAGTATTTCTTAGACGCCGTGATCCCCACCTGCGAAAAATACAATATCAAAATGGGCGTACATCCTGATGATCCTTCTTACGATCTCTTCGGTTTACCGCGCATCTGCAAATGCGAAGACGATTTGGTCAAAATTGCCCGTATGAACAAGAGTCCTTACAACGGTTTTACCTTCTGCACGGGATCTCTTGGTTCCAATCCGCAAAACGGTACCAGACTTGCGCAGATCATTCGCAATCCTGAAATAGGTCCCAGGATCTGGTTTGCCCATGTACGTAACGTTAAATACACAGGCGATCATCAATTCCATGAAGCATCTCATGTCTCAAGATGCGGCTCTCTCGATCTCTATGAGATCATGAAAGCCCTGATTGAAACCGGCTTTAACGGAGTAATAAGACCGGATCACGGGCGTGAGTTGTGGGGTGAAAAAGCACGCCCTGGCTACGGTTTATATGACAGAGCCTTGGGCGCTGCCTACCTGATAGGTCTTGAAGAGGCCATACGCAAAGACAAAGGCATGATCTGCCCTGATCTTATAAACACCGTCAATCAGGAGCTTTAACATGTCTTTTACTTTGAACCTAAAAGATCTCATCGAGAAAAGAGATCAATTTTTGGCAGCTAAAATCAAGTTGCCTGATTTTGACGTAAAGTCATTACAAGAAAACACCTTAAAACACCCTGTATGGATGCATATGGGTACCGGCAACATTTTTACAGGCTTTATAGGCTCGGTTGCGCAAAAACTTATCGATTCAGGAGAGCTTGATTCCGGGATCATCGGTCTTGAAGTGCACAGTCGTGACAATCTTGACAAGATAGTCTTGCCTCATGATCATTTGCGCCTAAACGTCACGCTGTTACCAGACGGCTCTTCAGAACTTGAAGTATTGGCATCGGTTTGCGCCAATTTGCTGGTAAACGGCCAGGCTCCTCATGATGAAGAACAGGCACGCAAAGCCTTTGCCAATCCTTCGCTGCAACTTTTATCCTTTACCATAACCGAAAAAGGATATGCCCTGAAAGATATAAACGGTAACTTTTTACCCCAAATCGTCCAAGACTTTGAATCAGGTCCCTATAAATGTCGCAGCGGTATGGCAATTACCGCAGCATTACTGCTTGAACGCTTCAATGCAGGATGTTATCCGATCACTTTACTGTCCATGGATAACTGCTCGCACAACGGCAGCAAACTAAAAGATGCCGTACTTGAAATAGCCTCGCAATGGGTACAAAGATCCCTCGCCCCTGCAGCATTTATCGATTACTTAAAAGATGAAAGCAAAGTGGCTTTTCCCTGGTCGATGATCGACAAAATCACCCCGCGTCCGGATCCTGAAATTGCAAAGCACCTGAGTTTACTGGGGCTGTTAGGTATGGATCCTATAAAGACCTCACGAGGAACTTTTATCGCACCTTTTGTAAACGCAGAAAAACCGCAATATTTGGTGGTGGAAGACAAATTTCCGGGAGGACGACCGCCGCTTGAACATGCCGGGGTTATCTTCACGAGCGGTGAAAAAGTAGATCTGTGCGAACGCATGAAGGTTACAACCTGTTTAAATCCTTTGCATACTGCCTTGGCCGTATACGGTTGCCTGTTAGGTTACGATCGCATTTGGAAAGAAACAGAAGATCCCGAACTGATGAAACTGGTAAACATCTTAGGGTATCAAGAAGGTTTGCCTGTTGTAGAAGATCCCAAGGTGCTAAACCCTGAAGATTTCTTAAAAGAAGTTATTACCGTACGTCTGCCCAACCGTTGTCTTCCCGACTCCCCGCAACGTATTGCTACCGATACTTCGTTAAAAATACCGGTACGTTTCGGACAAACGCTTAAAAATTATCAAAAACGCGGTCTTGATTCATCAAAACTCACGGCTTTGCCTTTGGCAATTGCAGGATGGTTACGCTATCTTATGGGGATAGACGATCACGGTTTAGCGTTTGAACTTTCAGATGATCCTCAACTGCCGCAACTGCGCAAATACTTAAAAGACATCAAATACGGTTATCCTGAAAGCGTGCAGGACAGATTGCATCCCATACTCGAAAATGAGGCACTCTTCGGAGTTGATCTTTATAAAGCAGGACTGGGATCGAAGATAGAGGAAATGTTTAAGGAGCAGATCTCAGGTCCTGGGTCAATACGCACAACCTTGATAAAATATTTAGGTAAAGACAGGACTTAAACAATTTCAAGTGCTTTGAAAACGTTGCCGCAGTCCTCTTGAGGACGCGGCTTTTTTGATTTCTTCAGTAAAATTTACAAGTAAAGTTTATGGATAAGAAATTGCTTCCCAAGATGGAATTCAGCTTAGGACGCACCATGGCATCCCAAATCTACGACTTTTTACGAGTTCAAATCGTATCGCGTATGCTTCCCCCCGGGACCTCTCTTTCAGAAAATGAGTTGGCAACCCATTTCGGGGTCTCGCGCAATCCAGTGCATGAAGCTTTGGCGAGATTAAGTCAAGGACAGCTTATCGACATCATGCCGCAGAAAGGAACATATGTAAAAAGGATCTCCGTAAAATCTTTATATGAGATCTGCTTTTTGCGTTGTGCCATAGAATGTCAATCGGCACGTTGTATTTCAAGATTATCCAAGACTTCTTTTCAAAGTATTATTAAAAAACTTAAAAGTTGCCTTAATAAGCAAGAAAAATGTTGCGGGAAACGCAATATGAATTCTAAATTCATCGAGCTTGACGATGAATTTCACAGTCTCATCTGTTCTTTTTCAGGAACTTCCATGGCTTGGGAAGTTTTACAAAACGGCAAGACCAACCTCGACCGCATCCGCTATATCTCCATGGATCACATTTCTTCTGTTGATCATCTTTTTAAAGAGCATCAGGAGATCTTTAATGCGGCATCTGAAGCACAAATAGACAAACTTTGTTCGTTGCTTGAACGTCACGCCTATGAAGTAACCACTACCTATAAAAAAATACGGGCAGAGAATTCAGATTGGTTTATAGACGACGAACCCGAATCTTCGACCATTCCGCATCCTGTGGATGACGAATTATAAGGATACCTGCGGCTAAAAAAGAGCTTGATGTTATATACTGTAACGGGTTGTTTATAGCTAACTCAATTAAACCACCCGTTTGATAAGATCAAGGAAACATTTGTGACCACTTAACCTTAAGTTAACTTAGGTTTAACGTTTACTTAACAATTGTTTTCTAGCATCACTGTACAGGACTTTATTTTTTAAACCTAACATTCATAAAACATCATGAAATCATATCTTAACGTCAAAGCAAAGATGGTGCTGTCATTTTCTTTGCTGATCCTTTTCATCGTTATTGTGGCCGCCGTTGGTTTGAAAGTCATGTTTTCAAACCAAAAAGTTATTTCCACTGTTAATTACATGCTGGGAACGAGTTATTCAAAAGTCGAAGCTACATATAATGCCATGATGGATCTTGACGATATAGGATTTGAATTATCGGGAAATCCTTCTGCTTATACACCTGAAAAAGAAGCTTTGATGAAAGAAAGAGGGCAGAGATTGCTCGATGTGGCCTCAAAACTTAATAAAGCTTTGTTCCCTGAAGATATCACGGCAATTGTGAACGCTTCAAAAGAATATGTAGACAATACTCCGCTGTTTCTTGAAAAAGTAAAAGCTGGCAATTTAGAAGAATTGCAGCAGGTCTACCGTTCATACCTTTCTAAAAACTTCGATATCGTCCACAGAGTAGCGTACGGTCTTGGGGGAAAACTGATTAAAAACGCTACCGGAGCAGTTGAAAGCATCAACGACGCCACTCCTATTTACATTTCGATTATCGTAACCATCATTTCAATTGCAGCGGCAATCTTGATCACAATACGCTTTTCAGGCTATATCGTAAAATCCTTGGCATATGCCGTTAAAAATGCCAATATCATTGCCTCAGGAGATCTTTCAAAAAAAATCAATAACAATCGTCGCGATGAATTCGGTCAGTTAATCATCAGTCTTGAGGAAATGAGAAAAAACTGGCAAGTCCTGGTTACCGATATCAAACAAACCGTTAGCGATGTTGAGGACAACATCAACGATATCTCTGCTGCCACCAATCACATCAACGAGTCTGCTCAGGAATCGCAAAACCGATCGCTTACCGTCGCTGCTGCCGCCAATGAAATGGTCTCAACTACCAACGATATTGCCAAAAACTGCGAAAATGCAGCTAAATCAGCATCTGAATCCAATACGACCACCAATAACGGTGTAAGTCAAGTTGAAGAAACCATTACCGGTATTCAGGAACAGGTAGTTAAATCACAAAATGATGCCAAGCTTATTCAGGAATTGGTTAATCAAGCAGAAAGCATCGGTGCCATAGTCAATACCATCGACGACATTGCCTCGCAAACCAACCTTTTGGCCTTGAATGCTGCCATTGAAGCTGCAAGAGCCGGTGAAGCCGGCAAGGGGTTTGCCGTGGTTGCAGATGAAGTCCGTGCCTTGGCATCTCGAACTTCAACATCTACTCAGGAAATAACCAAGATGGTTACCAAGATCCAGGCAGATGCAAACAGTGCCAACGAGTCGATGTCAGCAAGTCTTAACAATATGAACAATCTTGCACAGAAGGCTTCTGCTGTTCACGATCTTTTGCAATCCATCATTGATCAGGTAGGCGGAGTGACCGGTCAGATAACCCAGATTGCAACCGCCGCCGAAGAGCAGACTACGGCAACTTCGGAGATCTCTACCAACATGCAGGACATTACCGACATTGCCAAAACCTTTGCAGATAAGGTTCAGGATACCAATAATGATATTGCAAAGAGTGTTGAGAAACTGGATGCTTTAATGGATCAGGTAAACTCCATTAAAGTCTGACGAAAAGAGATCCTGATGATAAAAACCCCGGTATTTAACCGGGGGACTATGCTGATTAAGCCTGCTTTTTCACAAGCAGGCTTAAAAATATCAGTCGTCGTAGTTTATATAATCTACTTCGATGATGTCGTAAGTTACGGTTCCCTTCGGGATGACGATATCGATCTCGTCATCAACCATCTTTCCCATAAGACCGCGGGCAATGGGAGTCTTATACGAAATGATATTGCGACTTATATCGGCTTCGTCTTCACCGACGATACGATAAGTAGTCTGCTTGCCGTCGTCAACGTTTTCTACGGTTACCGTGGCACCGAACATTACCTTTAAAGGCCCCTTACCCTTGAGCTTGCTCACATCGATGATATTGGCAGATGACAGTTTGCCCTCGATATCTTTGATGCGGGCTTCACACATACCCTGCTCTTCCTTGGCAGCATCATATTCGGCATTTTCACTCAAATCACCGTGACTGCGGGCCTCGGCAATCGCCGCAACGATACGCGGTCTCTCAACTGTCTTAAGTCTTTGCAATTCCGCACGCAACAGCCTCTCGCCGCGCGGGGTCATAGGAGTCTGATCCATTCTCTTATCCTAAATTTCATCCTCAAGACGCCATGCATCTTGAATTGAGAAACGGGTTTTACACCCTGATCAAAGGTTAAAAAAAATGAACGTCCGACCTAAATCAGACGTCCCTACGTTTTTATCAACTATACCCAAAAGTGATTAAGCTTACAAGTACGCGAAAACAATAAGCCTTCAATCAATTTTTGAGATCATCAAAGAATTTTTTCATTCTCTTCATAAATCCTGCAGATTGCGGAGAATGAGCTCCTGACGAACTGCTTTGACCTACATCATCACTTTTGGAAATATCTCCGCCGTTTAAAGAGATCTCAAGTTTTTTCAACAGATCTTTTTGCTCGGCATTAAGTTTTACCGGAGTTTCAACCACGATATGACAGATGAGATTTCCCGCTCTGTCGGAGTTGTAAGATTTCACTCCTTTACCCGGGATCCTCATCTTGGTGCCGGTCTGAGTTTCAGGTCTAATGGTGATCTTAAGTCTGCCGTCTAAAGTAGGTACTTCTACCTGACCTCCAAGGGCTGCTGTAGTAAACGACACCGGAACCTCACAATGCAAATCGTTACCTTCTCTTACGAAGATATCGTGAGGTTTGACGTCAAAGATCACATACAGATCCCCAGAAGGAGCACCGTTCAAACCGGCCTCGCCCTCTCCTGAGAGTCTGATACGATCGCCTCTGTCCACGCCTGCAGGGATCTTAACTTGCAAAGTCTTGGATTTTTGCACACGCCCTGTACCCTGACACTTAGGACAAGGATCGCTTACCGTAGCACCGGTTCCGTGGCAATAAGGACAAGTCTGTGCCACTTGCATAAATCCGTGCATGGTGACAATTTGTCCGGTTCCGTGGCAATGAGGGCACACCGAAGGACGTGAACGGCTCTTGCTGCCGGTACCGCCGCAATCATCACACTTTACGTAAGTCTTAAGCTTGATGGTCTTGGTCGCTCCCTTGACCGCTTCTTCAAGCGTCAGCGTCATGCGCACCTGCATGTCGCGTCCTGGGACTTCTCTTGGACCGCTGCGCTGACGACTGCTCTGACCGAAGAGATCACTGAACACGTCACCGAAGATATCCCCAAAAGGAGAGCCTTCACCAAAAGGATTTCCGCCAGCTCCTGCCTGTTGACCGTCAACTCCGTTAAAGCCGAACTGATCGTAAGCCTGACGTTTCTCCGGATCGCTTAGAACCTGATAGGCTTCGTTGATCTCAGAAAACTTGGCTGCTGCATCAGGAGCCTTGTTTCTGTCTGGATGATATTTGATGGCCAGGCGTTTGAAAGCACGCTTGATCTCGTCTGCCGAAGCATCTTTAGATACTCCCAGCACTTCGTAGTAATCGCGTTTTTCTGCCATTTTTAAATTCCGAAAATTATATTCAAGCTCTTAAAGCCGCAAAAGGCAGGCGGTCACGCGGCCGCCCGCCTCTTTAACTACAAGAACTTAAAATCAGTTGTTCTTCTTGCTGTCATCTACTTCTTCAAACTCAGCATCAACCACTCCGTCATCCTTCTTTGATGACTCTGAAGTATCAGCCGAATTCTGCTGAGCCTTGGCCTGTTGCTGAGCCTGCTGTGCATTAGCCTGAGCAGCGGTCATCAGTGACTGAGCAGCTTCCATAACGGCTTTTTCAGCGTTTTCGATCTTATCTTTGTCTTCACCGCGAATAGCCATCTCAAGCTCGTTCAAAGCCTTGTTAACACGCTCTTTGTCTGAAGCTGCAAGCTTGTCGCCAAGATCGTTTAACTGCTTTCTTACGCTGTGAGCAGTGGCATCGGCGCGGTTTCTGGCATTGGCCAAATCCTCAAACTTCTTGTCCTCAGCGCTGTGAGCCTCTGCCTCACGTACCATACGCTGAATATCTTCATCGGAAAGTCCTGAAGAAGACTGAATGGTGATCTTCTGCTCTTTACCGGTAGTCTTATCCTTGGCTGACACATGGATCAAACCGTCAGCATCGATATCAAAGGTAACCTCAATCTGAGGAACCCCGCGAGGTGCAGGATTGATGCCTTCAAGGTTGAACTGACCAAGAGACTTATTGTCAGCTGCACGCTTACGCTCACCCTGCAGCACGTGAATGGTCACGGCAGGCTGATTATCCTCTGCAGTTGAGAACACCTGAGATTTCTTAGTAGGAATAGTGGTGTTCTTCGGAATGAGCGGAGTCATCACACCGCCCAAGGTCTCGATACCCAAAGACAGAGGAGTTACATCGAGTAACAGCACATCCTTCTTTTCACCGGTCAGCACACCGCCCTGAATGGCAGCACCGATAGCCACGGCTTCGTCAGGGTTTACATCCTTACGAGGCTCTTTGCCGAAGAAATCGGCAACCAGCTTTTGCACCATAGGCATACGAGACTGACCGCCGACCAAAATCACATCGTCCACGTCAGAAGGCTGCATACCGGCATCGGAAAGAGCGGTACGTACAGGATCCAAAGTCTTATTCACAAGATCTTCAACCAAGGATTCCAACTTGGCACGGGTGATCTTGATGTTCATATGCTTAGGACCGGTGGCGTCTGCAGTGATATAAGGCAAATTCACATCAGTCTGCTGTGATGATGAAAGCTCGATCTTTGCTTTTTCTGCAGCTTCCTTCAAACGTTGCAATGCCAGCTGATCTTTTCTTAAATCTACGCCCTGTGAAGCCTTAAACTCATCGATGAGGTAATTCATGATGCGGTTGTCGAAATCTTCACCGCCTAAGTGAGTATCACCGTTGGTGGACAACACTTCAAAGGTCTTTTCACCGTCGACCTCGTCGATATCGATGATGGAAATATCGAAGGTGCCGCCGCCTAAGTCATATACGGCTACCTTACGCTCGCCTTTGACCTTATCCTCGCCGTAGGCGATGGAGGCTGCGGTAGGCTCGTTGATGATACGCTTGACTTCAAGTCCTGCGATACGACCGGCATCCTTGGTAGCCTGACGCTGAGAGTCGTTGAAGTATGCAGGGCAGGTGATCACGGCTTCGGTAACCTTCTCGCCTAAAATATCCTCAGCAGTCTTTTTCATCTTTTTAAGCACTTCTGCAGAGATCTGAGGAGGAGCCTGACGCTTGCCGCGAACTTCAACCCAAGCATCGCCGTTATCAGCTTTAACGATCTTAAACGGCATGAGCGGGATATCACGTTGCACTTCGGCATCATCATAACGACGACCGATCAGACGTTTAATTGCAAACAAGGTATTCTGCGGATTGGTAACGGCCTGACGTTTAGCGGCATCACCGACCAAAATCTCACCGTCTTCGGCATAAGCTACGATGGACGGAGTAGTACGACGACCTTCAGAGTTCTCAAGCACGCGTACCTTATCACCATCAAGCACTGCAACGCAGGAATTGGTAGTTCCCAAATCAATACCAATGATTTTACCCATTTTCAAAATCCTCTTAAATTCTTTTCACGTGAGGCTCTTTTTTTTAAGCCCCTATTTCATTCTGTCTTGGAACATGGAGTTCTTTTGATAAATTTCAAGGCTATGCCTCAAGATTTACCTTATTTTGTTGTGCTTCATCCTTTTTAGCAGGTTCGGCAGCTTTGGCCACGGCCACCATGGCAGGGCGAACCACTCTGCCGTTTAACACGAAGCCTTTTTGCATCACGGATAAAACATGGTTAGGTTTGACCTCATTTGAAGGCAACATGGTCACAGCCTGATGAAGGTTGGGATCAAAAGGCGCTCCTACCGGATTTAACTGCTCGACACCGAACTTATTCAGTTCTTTTAAGAACAGACTTAAAGTGTTCTCAACACCTTCATACAAGCCCTTTAAAAGTTCGTTGTTTTTGTCAGTATGCTGCAGTGCCAATTCCAAAGAATCGACCACAGGTAACATGGCCTTCAAAATTTTTTCATTACCGTATTTACGTTCACGTTCGACATCGGCTTCGGCACGCTTGCGACGGTTGTCAGACTCTGCAGCAGCTCTTGCCATGCTTTCCAAAGCGGCTTTTGCCTGTTCCTGCTCAGCCTTTAATTGTGCCTGCAATGCTGCAAGATCAGACTGCAACTTGGCAACAGTGTCCTCACCTTCAGCAGGTGACTGTTCCTCAGTTGCAGCTTGTTCTTGTTCCTTAACTTCCGCTTCATTGTCTTTTGCGGCAGTTGCCTTGATTTCCTGTTCCACGTTTTCCATGTCTTCTCGCATAAAAAAAATTAGTGATGAAAGTCAGATGGGGACAAGATGTTTTTTTTTCAAGTGGTACGCAATGCTTTTTGTTAGAATGCCAAAAGAAATACGAATATCTTTCCATTGTCTTAAATAGAGCTTTGCGATGATGAATAGGACAAAATGCGCCGTAATAGCCTTGGCACTTACCACTACTTTATTGTCAGGAGGATGCGCCTATCGCGCTGACTCAGGGCAATTTCGTTGAACAACAGGCTGTCTCCAAATTGCGAGTCGGTATGACCCCGGAGCAGGTACGCTTTATTCTGGGTACTCCTATGCTGGTAGATCCTTTTGACGCCTCACGCTGGTACTATGTACATTACCTGCGCGAAGGCTGGTCGGATCCCAAAATAGAAAACCTTACTTTACTGTTTGCAAACGGAGTATTAGTAGACATGCAGGGAGATTTCAAACGCTCCGCCTCTTTCTCTCAAAACTTCAATCAGCAAAATACTCTTGATGACGGTGAACCGCCGGTCAAACAGTGAAATTTCTTGATTTAGTGCTTTTGGCAACGGGAGCGTTAATACTTTGCTCCTGTTCGATAAAGGGGCGCAACGAAGATGACATCATCACCAAACCAAGCGTTGCGATCTCCTTTAGCAACGAGCTTCAGCAAAGTTTTTACACTCAGGCTCGTCAATGTGTACTAGGCGACATCAAAAAAGCCGAATTCTTAAAAAAATCTTTTTATGCGTCGCTAAACGAGGCACACGCTAAGTCAGCTTATCTTTATCAGGATCCCGTTCTCACTCAAGAACTTGAAAAATGCCTGCGTAAAAGTGATTTGGAAACAGGCAACAGCCTTTATCTTGAATATGTACCGTCTCCTAGGATCTGCGCGCAGATTGCCCAAGCTTATCTTATAAAAAATGATTACCCCAAAAGCGCTTTTTGGATGCGACGGGTGTACAACCAATTAGGACGCATGAAAGGAAGTGAATTGGCAGGACTTGTTTTTATAGAAGATCCAAAAACTCTGGACACCGGCGCAGCTTTATTGTCAGAGGCGGCCAAATTGGGATCTCAAAGCGCATCCATGCGTCTTAACGAACTTGCATCAGGCAACTAACTGTCAAAAGCATCCTCAGACTTCACGCATTTTTAACAATCCGGCACTAACATTCGTTCAAATGTGTTAGCTTTTAATCACAGATAAAAGTAAACACCAATCCGTCTTTCTTTATTTTCGCAGGTTTCTATGTCTGATTTAATCCCCAAGGAATTATCGTGGCTGTCCTTTAACGGACGTGTGTTGCAAGAAGCAGCAGATCCCAGCGTGCCGCTGATTGAAAGAGTGCACTTTCTTGGGATTTACTCAAATAACCAAGACGAGTTTTTTAAAGTACGCGTGGCAGAACTAAAACGTCAGGCCATGATCGTACAAGAACGCGATGCTCAGGAAGAATTGGTTACCCTGCTAAAACAGGTTCAGCATGAAGCGGCCCGCTATCAGATGACCTTGAACGAAATTTTCCGTTCTTTAGTTTCTGAACTTGAACATAACGGCATATTTTTACGAGATGAAAAAAATATCAACGATTCTCAGCGGCTATGGGTTGAGCATTATTTCAAACGCCATGTTTTAAAACATATTAACCCCGTGATCATCGATGAAGACACCGATCTGGTATCTTTTTTAAAGGATAAATACTCATACCTTATCGTGCGCATGCGCGGAGTGCAGAATTATTACGCCTTAATCGAAATTCCCACCGATGCTCTGCCCCGTTTTATCCGCATGCCCTCTGAAGGAAACAGCACTACATTGATGTTTTTAGACGACATCATCAGATTGTGCATAGATATGGTATTCCGCCAGCTGTTTGCCTATGATTCCATTGAAGCCTACTCCATCAAAATGAATCGTGATGCCGAATACGATCTTTCCGGAAATTTGGATAAATCCCTGCTTGAAGACATGTCCGAATCGTTAAAACAACGATTAAACGCCAAACCGGTTCGTTTTGCCTACGATGCAGCCATGCCGCGTGATCTGGTCTCATTTATGGCAGGAGAACTAAAACTTTCATCGATCGATTCTCTGATGCCGGGCAATCGCTACCACAATTTCAAGGATTTCATGAACTTTCCTTCAATCGGTACCGATGACAGCGAATATCGCCCTTTAAGAGAAGTTCGCTCAACGGCTTTTGACACGGCCTCAACTCCTTTTGAAGCCATAGCGCGCAAGGATGTACTGCTCTATTACCCTTATTATTCTTTCGATTACCTAACCGAGTTTTTACGTCAGGCCTCATATGATCCGCGTGTATTATCGATAAAAATCAATATTTATCGCGTTGCTTCAAATTCACGCGTGATCAACTCCTTAATAGATGCAGCCAACAACGGGAAAAGCGTTACCGTAGTAGTGGAACTTAAAGCAAGATTTGACGAGGCTAACAACATCAAATGGGCATCCAGACTCACCGATGCCGGAGTTAAGGTATTGTTCGGACTGCCTACTCTCAAGATCCACTCAAAACTTGTCTTGGTAACCAGACGCGAAGGCGACGCCTTGGTACGTTATGCTCATATAGGAACCGGCAACTTCAATGAAAAAACTGCAAAAATTTATACCGATTTTGCGCTTTTTACCGTAAGACCTGAAATCACCTCCGAAGTTGAAGAAGTATTCGAATTCATCGAATACCCGTACACCCGCCCTGATTTCAAGATGCTGTTGGTTTCACCGCTTAACGCCAGAGAACGTATCAGCGCCATGATTGAACGTGAAATAAAAAATGCTCGTAACGGGAAGCCTGCTTATATTCATTTAAAAGTTAACAATCTTGTTGACAAAAAGATCGCCAGCAAACTGTACGAAGCTTCACAAGCCGGGGTAAAGATCCGCATGATAGTACGCGGCATGTGTACCTTAAAACCTGGGATCAAGGGGCTCTCTGAAAATATTTACATTACCTCCATCGTCGACCGTTTCCTTGAACATCCTCGCGTAATGGTGTTTTGCGCAGGAGGAGATGAGGAGATCTACATAAGCTCTGCAGACTGGATGACCCGCAATCTTGATTACCGTATTGAGGTTGGTACGCGGGTACTGGATCCCGATCTTAAACAACGCATACGACACATCTTGCAACTTCAGGAAAATGACAACTGCAAAGCTCGTATACTTGATGAATTACAACAAAATGTTTATGCCAAAACAGGAGATACTCCGTTACGCTCACAGGTGGCAATACGCGATTATCTCGACGAAACGGAAAGTTCTTTGCTAAAAGCCTTTACCGACAGCCGTCAAAACTGATCTGTAAGCAACAATCATCTTTTCCCCGATCCCAATGCCAAGGGTTGGGGATTTTCATCTTTAAAAGCTCGCCTAAAAAATCCCTACCTATACACTTACTCTGCAGAAAACCTTGCTAAATACAAGATCAGACCAACTTCCTCATTTGGACGACAAAAGAGCGGGAAACAAATAAAATCATCGCCTGTATATGCCCTGCTCTTTATCAAGAGATCTGATGTCATTTGCAATGAGCAGATCGTAAGATCATTTTTTGCCGATAACTTACATACCTGCACCATATATTTAATTTTGTTTTAAAAAGATTTTTTTAGTTCAAAAGATTATTTGCTTAAAAAACAAGCTCTCAATAAAAATTTATAAGAGATCTGATGTATATAGTGACTTATCTCACATCTTTACTTCTTTTTTTTTATAAAATATCCACATTGCGGTTTGTGCCGCACTTTTTCTGCTTTACCAAATGGGGTGCATTATGGCTGACGCCAAGATTGTTATTACCGATTGCGATCACGCTAATCTTAACGAAGAGCAGGCTGTATTTGAGAAAGCCGGCATTTCCTGGAAACTTTGCCAGTGCCAAACTGAAGACGACCTTATCAAGAATTTGAAGGGTGCCGTTGCCTGCTGTAACCAGTATGCAAAATTCACTGAGAAAGTGTTTGCTGCCCTCCCTGATCTCAAACTCATCTGCCGTTACGGTGTCGGTGTTGACAACGTCGATCTTGAAGCTGCTTCTCGTCACCATGTTGCTGTTTGCAACGTTCCTGACTACGGCACCTTCGAAGTTGCCGATCAGGCTCTGGCTTTGATGATGGCCGTGACCCGTAAGGTCTGTGCCGCCAGCGAGCAGGTTAAGGACGGCATTTGGGATTACGCAAAATGCGCTCCTATCACCCGTATGTCCTGCATGACCGTCGGCATCATCGGCTTGGGCCGTATCGGTACTGCCTTTGCCAAACGTGTTCATGCTATGGGTTGCAAAGTTATCGGTTACGATATCTACACCAAGCACGTTCAGGAAAACCCTGAGCTCTCCTTCATCGAATTAAAGAGCGAAGATGAAGTGCTGAAGAATGCAGATCTCATTTCCCTGCACTGCGGCCTGAACAAAGACAATGCCAAATTCATGAACAAAGAGACCTTCGCCAAGATGAAGCGCGGTGCTTATATCATCAACGTAGCCCGCGGCGGCTTGGTCAATGAAGAAGATCTCGCCGAAGCCTTAAAGAGCGGTCAGATCGGCGGTGCCGGCCTCGACGTCACCATCAAGGAGCCTCTGCCTATGGATAATCCTCTGCGCTCTGCTCCTAACATCGTGATCACCCCTCACATGGCTTGGTACTCCGTGCAGGCTGCCTCAGATCTTAAGACCAAGTGTGCTGAAGAAGCAGTACGCGGTGCTTTAGGCCAGACTCCTCGTTGCCAGGTCAACAAGTTTTGATTTAAAACTTGATTAGAATCACAACCCGCCGTCAAAAGGCGGGTTTTTATTGAATACTATCTTTTAAAAACATCCGTTTTTCCTTAAGACTAAACTTCACGGTCTTTGGTATAGACAAACGCTTATCTAAGCCGTTTGTGCGGTGTTTTTAGTTTTTTCTTATAGGGGATACAAAAGACTTTGTTCTGGAAGGATATCAAAGTTCAGAATTCGACTTTCCTGTATAACAATCTGAGAAAGCTGAGAAAGCCGAATTATCGATCTTAAAAAATCACTTTTCCTTTACTTTGTCTGCTACTATTCCAAACCGTTTTCACGTATGTAATTTTCAATTACGGCCCGATTGTGAATAATATGTAACAACATTGCATCAGAAGCTCTCAAAGGATCTTTTTGTTTTATAGCATCTATAATCGCCCTATGATCGCTTACGGTTTCATTGCGAAGAATTGAACCTGTTACATGTATAAAAAGATCAATGGCATTGTTGATAATAGGTCCGATCTTGGGCATCACCAAATTACCGCTCATTTCTCCCACCTTGGCATGAAAGGCTGCATCGGCTACGGCGTGTGATTTATTCTCAGCTATTAACTGTTCAACCTGTCGCTCTATTTCATCAAGTTCCTCTATCTGAGTCTGAGTAGCATTATTAGCAGCCAACATGGCGATCAACGGTTCTACCATGCGTCGAAAATCGATCACGTCACGAACCAATTTGCTCTTATTTTCAACAAAAGCAAAACCCAGAGGATCGTCAGCCATTCCCAGCTTATCGCTTACATATATACCCGAGCCGTGTTTAACCGTGAGAATATTGCGCGAGGCAAGCATACGCACGGCTTCACGTAAAGTACTGCGTCCTACATTCAACTCGGCACACAGCATTTTTTCGTTATCCAGTTTGTCTCCGCTTTTATAGCCTTGAGACACTATATGTTCCAAAATGCGATCGGCAGTAAGTTCCGAAAGCGATTTAACGTTGTCCTGAGAACCGGTGTCAAACATGACTCCGCCTCCTTATTAAAACGTTTGCAAAAATTTCAATAAATAGACTTTCTAAGTGATCAGATGAATTATCCTGCATAAACAAAAAATACGCATCTTTACTTATTGCAAAATCAGATCTTGCTCACAGTTGAATTTTTAAACCGTACTGACATAACAGACTGTAATAATAGGAAAAATGTTCTTGTCGACAAAAAACTCTTATAAATCAAATGTTACGCATAACTTTATAATATTTTTTCGACTAATTTTTTGTTAACCATTTGATTTTAAAAGCAATCAATAAAATATGTTACGCATAAAATCGTGACTTGCGTCATAAATTGGACGATAGATCTGACAACTATGTGACATACATCAAAGGTTGGCGTTGCAAAGCATGCAAATTAAAACATCTTTTCCTAGAATACATGTCAGAGGCAGTGCGATGAACTGCCCCAGAAACAAACAAGAAGTTGGAGATAAACTTATGAACGTTAAACATGTATTGGGAATTGCCGTGGCAGCCGTTATGTTTGCCGGTGCCTCCGCCAGCGCCAACGCCGCTGACGTTACTCTGCGCTTTGCAAACGTAACCAACCAGCCGTCAATTGATGCCGCTCAGGTATTCATCGACGTTGCCAAGAAGGAATCAAACGGCCGTCTCGAGATCAAGCACTTCCCTAACAACATGTTGGGTGATGACCGCACCGTTACCGAGTCCATGCTTTTAGGTGACATTGCCTTGGTTCAGACCCAGCCTTCAGTGCTCGCCTCCATGATCCCCGACCTCTATGTTTGGGATGCTCCTTTCCTCTTTGACAAGATCGAAGATGCCTGGAAGTGCCTCGACGGTCAGTTAGGCCATGCCATCAACGATCAGGTTGAAAAGAAAGGCATCAAATACGTTGCTGCCTTGGAAAACGGCTATCGTCACTACACCAACAGCAAGGTTCCTGTCCGCGTTCCTGCTGACGTTAAAGGTCAGAAACTGCGCGTGATGGAAACCGATCTGCAGATCGCCATGTGGAAGAACTGGGGTGCCAACCCTACTCCTATGGCCTTCACCGAAGTGATTTCCGCTTTGCAGCAGGGCACCATCGACGCTCAGGAAAACCCGCTCTCAATCATCGACTCCAACAAGTTGTATGAAGTTCAGCACTATATTTCCCTGACCGGTCACCTATTCTCACCGCACATTCTCTACATCAACAAGGCTATCTATGACGGTTTCGATCCTGAAATCAAGAAAGCCTTTGACGATGCCGCCGCTGCCTATCAGGAAGCTCAGCGTAAACGTGCTACCGAGCTCAACGCTTTGTCTGTTGACAAGTTCAAGAAAGCCGGTTGCGAAGTCATCGAGCTCACCGATGCAGAGCGTGCTCAGTGGAGAGAGTCTGCCATCAAGGGCGGTGTCTATGACATGGTCAAGGGCAAGATGGAGCATCCTGAGTACCTCGACAAGATCTTAAAACACGAGTATTGATTCAATAACTCTTAATTAAGATTGAACAGGGCGGCTGAGATACGGCCGCCTTTTTAGATTAAAGGAAAACCGATGAAAAAATTTCTTGATTTTCTGGACAACCGACTGGAGATCTCCATCTGCATCGTACTGATGTGCGTGCTCTCGGTAGTACTCTTCATTCAGGTGTTCTTCCGTTATGTGATGCAGGACTCCTTGTCCTGGTCAGAGGAATTGGCCCGCTACTGCTTCGTGTGGCTTGTTTACATGGGCATTCCTTACGGTTGCAAGATCATGCGTCACATCAAAATCGACGCCGGTCTTTACCTCTTCCCCAAGAAGATGCGTAAATATGTCGTAATTTTCGGCGACATTATTTTCTTCGCTTTCGCTTTGGTGATCGTTTATTTTGCCTGGGGCCTCGAGCAAAAACAGATCTTGTTCGGTCAATTGTCTCCGGCCATGCAGATCCCTATGTGGATCCCCTACGGCGCTCCGTTCGTAGGCTTCATGCTCACCGCCGTGCGTCAGCTGCAGACTATCATCTACAGATGCAAGCACCTTGCTGAAGCTGATGAAGAACAGCAGCTCGACCTTGAAAACCTGTAATTAGGAGCAAAAAGAAAAAATGGTTGCTGCAATTCTGTTTATTCTGCTGGCTATCCTGCTGATCGTAAACGTTCCGGTCGGTATTGCCCTTGGTATTTCCACCATGGGTGCTTTGATCGTAGGTCAAAGCTTAAGTTTGACTGCCATTCCGCAGGCTCTGGTTACCTCTTGCGACTCCTTCCCCATTCTGGCCATTCCTCTGTTCATTCTGGCTGGTGATCTCATGGGTGCAGGCGGCGTATCTACCCGTATTCTCAACGTGTGCAACGTCTTCTTCGGTCGTATCACCGGCGGTATCGCCATCGTGACCGTGATCGTGTGCATGTTCTTTGCTGCCGTTTCAGGTTC